>JAIBAF010000007.1 GCA_019695335.1 bacterium | reverse complement strand
ATAGTTCTAATTACTTATCTAAAAAATTGATCAGTGACGAATTTGAAAATAATTTCTACAGCGTTTAGAATCAATTAGTTACGGCGAAGATAGTCAATCGGGTGTTGAAAAACAAGAAAAAACATGGTACAAGCGTCGCATCGGTGTCATGGTGTTAATCCCAATTCCTTCCCATCAAATCCGCAAAACTCCAGTTCGAAATCAAAAGAACGCTTGCATTCCGGGCAATATTTCTTCAAAACAGGCAATTTTTCAGACGAACGCGATGTCAACCAGTTTTTTCTGAATTTCTCAATGTCCTGAGTGATTGTTTGCCCTGCTTTTTCGAAAGTAACTATTTCCCATACTGGGTCTTCCATCAGGATCAATTTAGCCGTTTTGTGTACCGTGCGCTGTTCATATTCAATCGTTAAAGTATCACCGATTTGATGATGAGCAAGGATGGTATCCAACTGGCTTGTCTCCGCAATCATTTCGCCATTAACGGTTAAGATTTTATCGCCCTGATCCAGTCCGGCTTTATATAGTGGACTTCCAACGATCGAAGGGTTTTTTAACGCTACGGCGTTGTCTGAAATTTTCCAATCCATCGGTCCGAAAAAAGGTTTATCGGACTTTGATTTTCTCAATAACAAGCCTGCCTGGGAAAGCAATTTTCCGAAATCGGGCACATCGCGCCCGAAAATATATTTTTCAAAAAACATATCGGCAAATTTTTGATCCCGAGTCGTTTTTGCAAGGGCAGCTTTGACGTCGTCGTTAGTATAAGGGAGTTCGTTCTTTCCATGTGCGCTCCACATTTCCCGCATAAGGTCGTCCAGTGTCTTGTCAGGAAATTTTTCCCTGATAGACAGATCAAGCGCCAATCCCAACACTGCGCCGAAGTTGTAATAGGAAATGAATGTATTGGATTTATTTTGCGGATCGTTGGAGGTAGCGGCGTCGGCAAAAGGAGCCTGCCGGCTCATGTCGACGGCATTGAAATAACGGCGTCCGGGAGAGCCAAGAAAATACGAAAGGTCTTTGCTCAAATTTTTCGTGTATTGATCAAGGCTTGTTACAGCCGCACGCTTCAGTATCAAAGCATCGTAATAACTCGTAAAACCTTCGGCAAACCACAATTCACCGGACATATTGGCGCGTAAGAAATCAAACGGCTCAAGCGACTTTGGACGGATACGTTCTACATTCCAGCAATGAAAAAACTCGTGCGAAACAGAGCCGGCGATATCGATCAAACCTGTTTGCAGCGAATGATGGTTGGTAATAACTGTAGAATTACGATGTTCCATTCCGTCGCGGTGAGCATAAGGCAAATAATCCGCAAGAAAAGTGTAGGTGCCGTTATCATATTCAGGTAATTCTCCGAACACTGCTTTGGCCTCGAGGACGATAGCTTTTACGGCTTCGAAAAACGCTTTAGATTCGTCTTTAGTGCCGGAATGATGAAAAGCCATCCGGATAGTCTGCGTTCGATCACGGTGGGGAATCGTCCATTCATACCAGTCGAAATTACTCATTTCGACCGGACTATCCATGAAGTACTGAAAATCAGGAGCGGTAAAAACTAACGGATCTTCCGTTGGTTTCAATTGTGTAGCGATCTTCCAGTTTTTAGGGGTTTTGAATTGTACGCGGATCGGTCGTTTTTCCATTCCTTTGGCCCACATATAAGTCGCGGGGATATTCAGATGAGCATGAGTTCCGTCAATAGCCGAATAAGTACCATCGCATAAATCAGCAAATAGTGTGTACGTGACAGTAACGGTGCCGTTGTGGTTTTCAATTCGCCATGAATATGGATCCGGTTGTATGAGAGCCAGAGATTTACCCTTCCCATCCGTAGCCTTGACATCGTAAACGTTTTTGACGAATTCATGTAACGCATATCTTCCAGGGGATGAGCGACTCATATAAAGTTCAAGCGGCTCTTTTCCGATATTTGGAAAGGTTACGGAAATACTAGCTTCATGGTGTACGGCATTATCGAATGAGATCGAATAGGAAATAGGCTCTTGCGCAAAAGCAGTTTGAAACAAACACACTAAAACAAATAAACGAAATTTCATGTTGAACTCCGTTTTAATCTGATATAAAAAATGAGAGTAACTTGAAATAATTATCGGCTTCTAAATAGAAATGAATAAGATTAATGAATAATGATTGATAGCTCCAGATATTGTCAACTCTATCAAATAGCCTATTCTTTATTATTCATTGTTCATTACTAATTGTCGTAGTGCTTCAACGGTGAGACGAATACCAAACCCTGTTGCGGAGATTTTTCCGGTATAGGCAGTTTCTTCTTCCGTATTCGCTGTTCCGGCAATATCGAGATGTACCCAGGGATAATCACCGACAAAATGTTTCAGAAAAGCCGCCGCCGTTATAGCTCCGGCCGGGCGTCCACCGATATTTTTGATATCGGCAATGTGGCTTTTGATCTGGCGATCGTACTCTTTCCAGAGCGGTAATTCCCAGATTTTTTCCGAGGCGAAATGCGATGCTTCCATTAAACGCTTTTTCATGCCATCGTCCGTGCCCATCATACCGGCTCCGTGCATACCGAGCGCAATGACGACATGTCCGGTAAGCGTCGCGTAGTCGATGATCGTTTCAGGCTTATACTTTTGTGCATAAGCCAAAGCATCGGCCAGAATCAATCGTCCTTCCGCGTCAGTGTTGAGAATCTCAACTGTTTTACCGGAATACATTGTCAAAACGTCACCGGGTTTATAAGCTTTACTACCGGTCAGATTTTCAGAAGATGGAACTATACCCACAAGGTACACTGGCAATTTCAGATCGGCAACGGCTTGCATGATGCCAATGACTGCGGCTCCACCGCACATATCAAATTTCATCCTGTCCATTTCTGCAGCCGGTTTGATTGAAATGCCTCCGCTGTCGAATGTCAAGCCTTTACCTACCAGTACGATCGGCTTATGATTTTTAGCTTTTGCGTGACGGTATTCCATCACGATCATTCTGGGTGGTTCGCTGCTGCCTTGAGCGACAGCCAAAAGTCCATTCATTTTCAGCGATTTGATTTTGGCCTCATTGAAAACGCTGCATTTGATTTTATGACGTCGGCACATCGATGCGGCGCGATCCGCGAGTTCGCGTGGCGGCAATTCATTGCCCGGTGCATTGCCCAGATCGCGAGCAAAATTAACCGCTTCGCAAACGATGCGTGCAGTTTTAATACCTTCGTGTACAGCGTCGCGCGGCGACGATTCAGTGATCAGCGTCAATTCTTCAATGGCTGTCTTTTTTGACCCTTTATCGGTTTGATAATGATCGTAGCGGTAGTTGGCCAGCATCGCACCTTCCACCAAACACTGTGTAATACGTTCTTCGGCAAAATTATCTTTGATTAAAAATCCAGGAAAAGCAAACGCACATTTTTCAATGCCGGCTTGTTGCGCCATTTTCACAGCTTTGGCTGCGGCTTTGCGCAGAATATCCCATTCAAAGTTTTTTATGTCACCGAGCCCGACCAATACGATACGTTTGCTGTTGGTTTTGGCATTACCGAACAAAAGAATGGAAGCCTCTTCTTCGCCTCCGAATTCTTTACTCTTAATGAGCTTGTCAATAGTATTGCCGAAAATTTCCTGTAGTTCGGGCAGCCATGTCGGCTGGTCGTAATGTTTTGGCAGGAAAACAGTCATGCATTCAGTTTTCCAATGTTTCAGGTTGGAATATTTTGCGGAAATATTCATGACGATGATCCTTTATGTTCGGCGGTCAGGCAACTTGTTTCGATTTCTTAGAATAATTTTTGTTATAATAGTCGATCATTTTGGCGATCATGTCTTTCATGGTCGATTGAAAAGGAGTTTTCAGAGTAATACCCGAAGCATGCATATGGCCGCCACCGCCAAACTGGCGCGCAAATTTCTGTATATCAATTTTACCTTTGGAACGCAAACTGATTTTAGTATGACCCTCGGGTGTTTCGTAAAAGAATACTCCCATCATGGATCCCTCGAGTTTTAATGTGTAATCGACAAAACCCTCGGTATCGCTGCGGTGTGTATTTGTTACTCTGAAATCCTGTTCGTTGAGATACGTCCAATTCATTTGACCGCCGCATTCCGGTTTAACCCGTTCCAGCATTCGTCCGAGTAATTTCATGACATTGGAATTGCCTTGTTCGAACACGTTGGAATAAATGTCATTCGGCTTGACGCCAAGTTTCAATAATTCCGCTGCAATCAGGTGAGTCGTGGGGCGCGTTGCATTGAAACGAAAACCGCCGGTGTCGGTGATGAGGGAGGTGTACAGTGCTTGGGCAATTTTAAGGTTCGGCTTACCTTTGAAAAACTTGATGAAGTTATAGATCAACTCAGCTGTTGCAGGCGATTTTTCGTCGACGCAGTTAAAATGACCGAGGCCGTCATTGTCGAGATGATGATCGATGCAAATGCGTTTAGCCGGCGATTCCATGACAACCGGCTGCATACGATCCAACCGCTTGGATACGCTGATATCCAAAACAAATATCACGTCGGCTTCCCGAATGAACCGGTCGTGCCGTGCCGCATCGTACGTTTCGATTTCTTTCCCTGAATTAAGGAACTGGTATTGTTTGGGAACTTCGCTGGTATTGATAATGCGGACTTTTTTCTTTTTCATTTTCAAAAACGTCGCCAGGCCGATTTCACTGCCAAGGCCGTCGCCATCCGGATTGACGTGGGTGGTGAGGACGAACGTCTTCGACTGCTTGACGATGCGTTCGATTTTTTTAAACATAGTATGCTATGTCCTTATATTGGGTCAAGTGTTTCTGCTTGCAAGGTTGATGATCGAACACCGGTCAGGATCTTCAGCCGGTGAATCTTCTCAAATTACATTTTTTTCGTGAACCAGGTCGTTTTCAGCAAATCGCGTGAATCGCAATGGATGGATATCCATGAATTCACACTTTCCTTTTACCAAAAGCTCGGCGATGGCCCGGCCGGCAGCCGGTGCATGCATGAGACCATGACCGCTGAATCCGCCCGCCAGGAAAAAGTTTTTGTACGGCGCCACTTGGCCAAGAATACTATGATGATCAGGCGTTGTTTCATACAACCCGCCCCACGTACCAGGATATTTGGTTTTGATCTCGGCATTTTCAAGACAGGGCATCACCTCAAGAGCCGTCATCAGCATGGTATCGAGAAAGTTGTTATCGATACTTTCGTCGAACCCGGGCTTTTCATCATTGTTGGCCAAGCCAATCAAAAGTCCGTTACCTTCTTTGTGCATGTACATACCCGAAGTCACGTCGACAACCATTGGAAATTTGTCAGTAATAAAATCCAATTCGCCGGTTGTGGTAATCATTCGCCGCAAAGGATCGACCGGGATCTTAATATCCAGCATATTCCCGATAGCCTGAGCATAAGGTCCGGCGGCATTGACCACATAATCACAGGCAATTTCACCTTTGGGAGTCACAACATGTGTAACTTTCCCGGATGAGTTTTTAAAACCGGTGCAAGGCGCTTCGGTTTCAAATTCAATGTTCATCTTTCGGGATTTCTTAAAATAGCAGTCGACCAGCATGTAAGGATCGATTAGCCCGTCTTTCGCGCCAAAGGTACCACCTAATACGTTGTCCAGTCCGTAATTGGGAGCCAATTTAGCTATCTCATCTTTAGTGACAAACCGAACGTCAACGCCGTAACTCTTTTGCATTTCCATGTTTTTGAGATAACGGTTTTTTTGTTCTTCAGTTTTAACGACAAATAAATAACCGCATTGAACGAATTGAATCCCGAATTCTTTGTCCAGTTTTTCAAATTCCTGAATACTATAATGGCTCATATGAATATTGACCGGAGTAGAAAATTGTGCTCGTACGCCGCCAGCACACTTCGCCGTTGAGCCTGTACCGATCATTTTTTCTTTTTCTAACACTAATACATTATTGCAACCCAATTCACCCAAGTGAGCCGCTACGCTAGCCCCGATACAACCGGCGCCAATCACCACCACATCATATTTCGATTTCATGTTACGCCTTTGAAGGATAAGTAGATAATGAATAAGTAGATAATAGGATTACCCAGAATTAACAATTAGCCAGTAATTGTCGTAAAGTAAATATAAATTACCATTTAAAGAAAAGCAATCATTTTGTCGAAGTAGCCGGGTGAACCGGATTGTGGCAATGTTACAACCAGAGATAAGAATCGCCATATTTATATTGCTTTGCAAAAATGCATGGGTCGGCAAAAAACAATAATTTAGGTATTATTTGGTTTCGGTGTGCTTTTTGCCTTTTTTAGTGATATAAATTAAATAAGGTAATCTTATGAACAAATTATCTGCAACTATTTTGAACGCTCAACTTTTAGCCGTTGAGACGTTAAAGCAAACGAATCAAAGATTGGCTTATTATCTTGAAAGCCCTTTTTTACCAGTATCGGAAAAAATGAAAATTCAACGCCAGATCGAAGAAAATAGAACCAAAATCAACCACCTGAGTGTTGTCCACGAATTGCATAAAGTTGCATAACCAGTATTTTTTGAATGTCCATTCTTGGCCGCCGGAGACTAATTCCTGCGGCTTTTTTATTTTCCGTTGAAAAGAATGGTTGTGGTCATTATGTTTGACCATATTGGCGTTCGATAAACTTCAGACATATTGAAGGTGATTTATGAAAAAAATTTCGCATGTGGTTTTGACGATTATGGTTTTCTTTCTGTCGTGTTCTACAGGAAGGAACAGCTATGTCAATTCAGATATTACGATCGATGAACTTAAATATCATGTGCAGTTTCTGGCATCGGATTCTTTAAGAGGTCGCGCCTCGGGGAGCGAGGGTAACAATATCGCAGCCAAATATGTTGCAGATGAATTTCAAAGTTACGGTCTTTTACCGAAAGGTGACGAGGGTTCATATTATCAGGCTTTTGAAGTCGTGGCGGAAGTGAAGGCAGGCGAGAAAAATATATTATCGACCGGCGGACAGACGTTTGAATCCGGAAAAGATTTTCAGCCGTTGGTTTTTTCAATGGATGCAGCGGTGGAGGGCCAGGTGGTAAGTATGGGGTATGGAATTGCGACTGAAGATTATAACGATTATAAAGGCGTGGATGTAGTTGGAAAAATCGCTTTAGTCATGCGAGGGAGTCCTGAGGCCGACAATCCTCATTCTAAATTTTATCATGAATCAGCCACGCGACGAAAGGCTGCCGTTGCCGCAGAAAAAGGGGCTGTTGGCTTACTGGTCTATTCTGCAACGGAGGAGGATGATGAGTTGATCCCGTTGAATTATGATAATACCAGTTCCAATTACGGTATCCCGGTTTTTTCAATTCGAAGAAATATTGCGCTTCAATTATTGGGAATGAATTTAGAAAAGCTTGCCGGTTATCAAAACCGGCTAAATGCCAAGTCACCGTTTTCTTTTGTGACGCCGTCATCGGTGAAAATGCAAAGCCAAGTGGAATTTGTCCGTAAAAAAACAAATAACGTAATCGGGTATTTGCAGGGAGCGGATGATAATTTAAAGAATGAAATCATCGTTGTGGGTGCACACTTCGATCATTTAGGCATGGGAGGCGGGACATCGTTGTATCGTGGTGAACCGGCCGTGCACAATGGCGCTGACGACAATGCATCAGGAACGGCAGCAATCTTGGAAATTGCACAAAAATTAGCTTCCGCGAAAACACAGTTAAAACGCAGCGTTGTGGTTATTGGATTTTCAGGTGAAGAAATGGGTCTGCTAGGTTCAAAAAATTTTGTTGAACATCCGACGGTTGACTTGAAATCAGTGGCCGCCATGTTTAATTTCGATATGGTGGGTCGGCTCCGCGATAAGAAATTGATCATCAACGGTATTGGCACTTCGCCGGGATTTCGTAATTTAGTTAGCAGCATGATTGATACTTCACAAATAGAACCTGTTCTTAAAGATGATGGCAACGGTCCAAGCGATTATGCTGAATTTTATCGCAAAGACATTCCGGTGATCGCTTTTTTTACAAATACACACGAAGATTATCATAAACCGACGGACGATGCGGATAAAATTAATTACGAAGGTGAAGTCGCCATTGCAACGTTGGGATATCGGCTGATTACTGCACTTGCCGCCGACACGGCCCGTCCTGCGTTTACACGTGTGCAGTCAACGGAGTCGCGCGGAGGAATGGGTTTTAAGGTTTCGCTTGGCATTATACCTAATTACGCCGACGATGCGGATGGCCTCAAAGTTGATGGCGTCAATCCCGGAGGTGCTGGCAATAAAGCCGGTCTACAAAAAGGCGATATCATTACCAAATTAGGTGATCGCGTCATTAAAAATGTTTATGATTACACGTATGCGCTTGGCGAATTAAAGGCCGGCGATAAGGTGGATATCATGATCAAACGCAACGGTCAGGAAATGAAACTTCAGGCTGTAATGCAAAAATCAAAACGTATGAATTAAGATTTCACACCAGAGCGCACAGTGTTTCTCAGAGGAATTTTAAAAAGTGCGGTCTCAGCGTTCTCCGGTGTGAGCATTGTTCTTTGAAAAAGCAGACGAGATAATCGCGCCCGCCTCAGGTGGGCGAGGAAAGTCCGAACTCCATAAGGCACGGCGCCGCCAGAGTACTGAATAATCGGTACAATGGCGGGTAAGTCAACTGTGAAGTTGGCTTAACGGAATAGTGGAACAGAAACCAAACCGTTCCGATTTATCGGAATAAGGGTGAAACAGTGCGGTAAGAGCGCACTGGAGCGTCAGCGATGGCGTCTCCGGCCAAACCCCGCCGGGAGCAAGATCAAATAAGAATGTGTTTCCGTTTTACGGAAAAAGAACCGCCTGTTCGATTCGCAAGAGCATGTTCGGGTAGATCGCATTTCGTCTCGTGAAGGTCATCTTCGGATACCGGATCGAACGGAATACACGCTTGGCGTGTAAGATAAATGATTATCCACGACAGAATTCGGCTTATTGTCTGCTTTTTAATTTTTACTTTAGCAGATTTTTCCTAATCTAATAGTAGTTTGTAAAAGTTCTGCACATTTATCAATGAGGTGAAACCATGAGAAGAATAATTTTCCTGTTTTGGATCGGTTGTTCGGGTTTGTTCGCCCAGGAAATTCGGGGGATCAAACTTATTGCCAAAGACGCCAAAGGCATTCCTCAGGAAGTGAGTCTCTACTCGAAAACATACGCAGTTATCATTGGCATTGACCGGTATAAGAATCTCGACTTCAACCTTCAACTTAAAAACGCCGTCTCGGACGCCAAAGCCATTCAGTCTATTCTCCAAGAAAAATTCGTTTTTGATAAATTTTTCGAATTGTATAACGAAAATGCCACAAAGGATATGATTTTAAAAATCTTGCAGGGCGATTTAAGCGGCGTCAGCGACCAAGATGCGGTTTTTGTATTCTTTGCGGGGCACGGATATACACAGGCCACAAAATTTGGCGACGAAATCGGTTACATCGTGCCATATGACGGTTCGATGAAGGACAATGAAATGTTCCTAAATATTTCGATGGTGGAGCTTCGTGACAATATCGCCAAAACTATGAATGCCAAACACGTTTTTTTCGTGATGGATGCGTGTTACTCAGGCACATTGCTCAAGCGCGGCGTGGAAATAAAAGAAAAGATCGTGGACTATGCTTATCTCAAGTCCATTACGGAGACCCCCGTGAGACAAGTGCTCACTGCCGGCGGTAAAAACGAACAGGTACTGGACGGCGGATACAAAAATCACTCGATTTTTACCGGGCGGATGATCGAAAAACTTGAAAAGGTAGAAATTTACATCACCGCTTCGGAACTCGGTCTGTACATCCCAAAAAAAGTTTTCAATGACGCCGCCGACCGTAATCACAAACAAAATCCGCAATTCGGCAACTTACTTGGCGAAGGGGATTTTGTCTTCATCGCCAAAGCCGCTCAGAATGTGAATTCCGAAGACGTGTTGGCTCAAGAACTCGTCCGATTGCAGGAACAGAACAAGAAACTCGAAGAACAGAAAAATCTTAAAGCGCAACAGGAGAATCTGAAAAAGCAAGAAGAACTCAAAACACAGATGGCCGCGCTGGAAGAAAAGAAAAAACTCGAGTTGCTTGAAAAAACAAAAAAAGAACAGGATCAACTCAAAACCATGGAAGAACAAAAACGCAAGCAGGAACTATTAGCGAAGATCGAAGAAGAAAAGAAAAAACAAGCTGCCATCGAGGAAGGTTTAACGTATACACAGGCGCTCGAACGAATTGCGGAACTCCAGACAAAGATCGGAATGATGGAAAAGGAATTCGATGAGCAGAAGGCGAAAGCCATTTCTCTCGCTGTGGATGAGTCTCCGAGAGGTGAATTCGAAACCCAGCAAGAATACGACCAGCGCAAGCTCGCGAACAAACAAAAGCGCAAACAGGTCGCCGACGAATACGACGCACTGAAGGCGCAGGGCAACAAAGCTTATTTCGACGAAATTGGCTCGATTACTTCAAAAAAATACTTGATCGGCAAAGAGCGTCTCACATTTAAACTCGGCACATACAATGTAGACGGCGGTTATTTTCCGGTGACAGTAACCGAAGTGATGGATCTCTGCGACAAGAATCAGAACACGGCCAATTCCAAAATCTATGTGCAGCGGGAAGACGCAAAGAAACTCCGTGAAAGCGAGTCCATCCTTGACCTGAAAGCAACTTTGCTTGTGAGAGCCGACCAGACATTCAAGATCGACAAGATTACGTTGGTGGATGCGGTGAATGGCAAGAGTTATGAATTTACGGCGAACATGAGCTTACCTATAAAAGAAGTTAGTAAGTCCGGTACTTTTACTGATCTTCGCGACGGTGAGACATACAAGACGATAAAAATTGGCAATCAGGTCTGGATGGCAGAGAATCTGAACTACGATGCAGGTGAAGGAACGTATTGTTACGATGACAAAGCTTCCAACTGCAACCAATACGGAAGACTCTACACTTGGGAAGCTGCTAACCGAGCGGTCCCTCCCGGATGGCATCTTCCGAGCAAGAGCGAGTTTGAACAACTACTGAACTACTTAGGCGGTTCTGGAGGAAATGCTTATTATGAGATGATTAAGACAGATGGTTGTTCATTTCCCGTTTTATTCGCGGGCTGGCGCAGCTACAATGGGCCTTACGACGGCCGCGGCTCTTATGCGCGCTTTTGGTCCTCTTCAGAACTCAATACGTCTTACGCGTGGTACCTGTATGTCATTAGTTATGCCCGCGAAGTCAATCTTTACGACTACAACAAGAACAATGGCTTGTCCATTCGTTGCGTGAAGGACTGATTTTCCTTACTGGGTTGTAAATAAAACCCACTAAAGGGATTATTTCAAACTAACATATTAAAATATAACCTAAAAGTTATAGTATGAATTTAAACGAATTCGTTAAGAAAAAAGAAATGCGGTAGGACTTACACAGGCAGAACTGGCAGAAAAGGCATAGAAAATCGTTTTACCCGCCTGGTTACCCGATCCTAAGCGCATTCACAATGTTATCACGTTAAAATGAAATTGTTGATTTATAAATCCTTTGCTTTTGTTCCAATTATCTCCTATATTGTTAAGGCTTTATGAAATGACCCGCTAATCTATTAGCAAAACATGACTTACATAAAAGTTTTGTAATCCAATCATGATGATTAAGAAACTAAATATAAATATAACTCCGATCGTCCCTTATGTTAGAACAACAATGGGTAGTCAATAACCATCATGACAAGGAGCGTGTAAAAAAATTAGCAGAAGAAATTAATGTTCCGGAACTCATTGCCGGCATCCTTTTTAATCGTGGAATTACCACGTTTGAAGAGGCGAAAAATTTTTTCCGCGCAGAGAATGCTCCTCTCAATGACCCTTTTCTGATGCTTCACATGGATGTGGCGGTGGATCGCGTTATTCGTGCAATTCGGGATCGCGAATCCATCATGATTTACGGCGACTACGATGTCGACGGTACTACGAGTACGTCCATGCTGTATTTATTCCTGAAAGAAATTCACAAAGGTTTTCTATCGTATTACATTCCCGACCGCGTTAAAGAAGGTTATGGCCTTTCTCCATACGGCATCAAAGCGGCGCATGAAAATGGCGTCAAGCTGTTGATCGCAGTAGATTGTGGGATTACGGCCATCAGCCAGGTAGCGCTGGCCAATGAATACGGTATCGATATTATTATTTGCGACCACCATCATCCCGGTGACACGTTGCCTAGCGCCCTGGCAATTCTGAATCCAAAACAAATCGAATGCCAATATCCCTTTAAAGAACTCTGTGGCGTTGGAGTGGCGTTTAAATTGGCGCAAGCCATTACTGAAAAGCTGAAACTGGATCGTGAAATTCTGATGCAGCATCTCGATTTGGTTGCGATCGGAAGTGCGGCGGATATTGTTCCATTGATCGGCGAAAACCGAACGCTGGTAAAAAACGGGCTTAAACTTGTCAGCGAAGCCAATAAAGTCGGTATCCGGCAATTAGTGAAAAATGCAAACGTGTTTGGGAAAGCCGTGTCGACGGCACAAATCGTTTTTTCGATAGCGCCGAGAATTAATGCGGTTGGCCGATTGGGCGATGCCAATCGAGCGGTGAAATTGCTTATCAGTAAAGATGAAGCGGAAGCGGTAGAATATGCGAGCGTCTTGGAATCGGAAAACCGCAACCGTCGCGATATCAATGAAGTTATGTTCCTTGAAGCATGTGAGATTGTCGAAGAAGAATTTGATTTCGACAAAGATAAAGTCATTGTCGTTTTCAAAAAAGGATGGCATCAGGGTGTCATCGGAATCGTTGCGAGCAAATTAGTTGAACGATATTATCGTCCGGCGATCGTGATTGCCGAAGCTGACGATAAAGGCAAAGGTTCTGCACGAAGTGTTGAAAATTTCGATGTATTTCAGGCGCTCAAGTCTTGTGAAGATATGATGGTCGGCTATGGCGGGCATAAGTATGCGGCCGGATTGACTATCGAACTGGATAAAATTCCAGAATTCCGCCGCCGGCTCAATGGATACGCCGAAATAAATTTACCACCGTCAGACTTGATTCCTAAAATTCAAATCGATGCGGAAATCGATCTTGATCAGATCGATCAACGGCTTATTACGTTATTGAATTTATTCAAGCCGCATGGACCGGCTAATATGCGCCCGATTTTTTTGACTTCCGGCGTGCAGATTGTCGGATATCCTCAGTTGATGAACGAACGTCATATTCGCATGAAAATCCGTCAAAACGGCGCTGTGCTTGACGCCGTTGGTTTCAATCTCGCCCATCATTACAATAAAATCGGCGTTGGCGACAAGTTACTTGATGTTGTGTACCAGATCGACGAAAATACCTGGCAAGGACGCACAACCGTTCAACTCAAATTGCGTGATTTAAAAATTCAGGATAACGGTTCGAACGGGAAACTCAAATGAACGGGCGCAAGACCGTTTTTCTCGATCGTGACGGCACGATCAACGTTGAAAAGAATTATCTCTACAAAGTCGAAGAGTTTGAGTTTATCCATGGAGCGATTGAAGCGATAAAACTTTTTAATGACAACGGTTTTTATGTCATTGTCATTTCCAACCAAGCCGGTATAGCTCGCGGATTTTATACGCCCAATGATGTTCACATCCTTCACGATTTTATTCAACGAGAATTACGAAAGCACAACGCGTTCATTGACGCGTTTTTTTATTGTCCGCATCACCCGGATGGTACTGTCGAAGGCTATCGCCAGAATTGTGATTGCCGCAAGCCTAATACCGGCATGATTGCACAATCCGAAGCAAAATTTAATATCGATCGCCATCAATCATTTGTTGTCGGCGATTTGTGGTCCGATATTCGACTCGCTGAAAATGCAGGCATGAAAGCCGTTTTAGTGAAAACCGGTTACGGATTGCAGACTTTGGAGCAAGTTGAAGAGAAAAATTTAAAAATTACATTTGTTGCAGAAAACATTTTGGAAGCTGCAAAAAAAATCGTAGATTACGCCCGATAAAAATTTCGGAAAAACTTCAATGGAATATTCTTTCTCCTCTGCATCAAAGAATGTTCGTTCTTCAGCGACGGTGAGCCTCGCTGAAAAAGCTAAAGCTCTCAAAGACGCCGGCGAAGACGTGATCGATCTTACTATCGGCGAACCTGATTTTCCAACACCTCCTCATATTATTGCAGCCGCTCATCGTGCGATGATCAAAGGTCATACTAAATACACGAATAGCCGCGGTATTCCTGAATTACGGAAAGCCGTATCACAAAAACTGGAACGCGATTACGGACTCCATTATACGGCCGTGCATGAAATCGTCGTCACCCCGGGCGGTAAACAAGGTATTTTATATTCCGTCATGGCGTTTATCAATCCCGGTGATGAAGTCGTGTGTATTGAACCTTGTTGGGTGGGTTATGAAAGCTGTATCAGCTACGTTGGTGGTGTGTATGTTGGCGTAGAGACATTGCCGGAGGACGGTTATACGGTTGATGAACGCAAGCTTCGTGATAAGATTACAGTTCGCACGAAAATGATTATCATCAATAGTCCGTCTAATCCTACAGGAAAAGTTCTGACTCAGGCTGAAGTTGAAATGATTGCCAAAGTGTGTGTGGAAAAAAATCTGATTTTAGTGTCGGATGATATTTACGAAAAAATTATTTTCGATCAACATCGTTTCTTTTCGGCGGCAACGTTACCCGGTATGCGCGAGCGTACGATCATTCTCAACGGATTTTCGAAAGCTTATTCCATGACGGGATGGCGGTTGGCTTATTTGGCGGCTGACAAGCGCATTATCAATGAGATCAATAAGCTCCAACAAATGGCCGCAACGTGTCCTTCATCGGTGAGCCAGTGGGCCGGCGTGGAAGCACTCAATGGATTACAGTACAACGTTAAAAAAATGACGGCAGCTTATCAAATCCGGCGCGATCTCATCCATCAAGGCTTCAACAACAGCAAACTTTCCTGTTTCAAGGCTCAGGGTGCATTTTACGGTTTCGTCAATATTAAAAAATTGGGCATGACGTCCGATCAGGCATGCGAATACTTACTCGAAAAAAGTAAAGTCGTCACGGTTCCGGGCAACGCTTTTGGCAAAGCCGGTGAAGGATATGTACGAATTTCATTTGGCACGTCGGATAAAAATTTGAAAAAAGCGATTAAAAATCTTGAGAATTTATAAAAACGGTTATATATTGCGCCACGTTTGAAAAATTTTATATCGGAATGTAGCGCAGCCCGGATAGCGCACTCCCTTGGGGTGGGAGGGGTCGGAGGTTCAAATCCTCTCATTCCGACCAATACTTGCCTGTAATCACACCTTTCTGCTTAATCCATTTCTGACGGAGTATGCATGCTTAGAATCGTTTCACCGATTGAAATGCAGGAAATTGACCGAAAGACGATCCATGACTATGGCGTTTCGCAGGAATCGCTGATGGATCGTGCCGGCAAAGCCGTTGCCGATGCCGTACAATTTTCTGGAACTCAGTCGGTTTATGTTTTTTGCGGAAAAGGCAATAATGGAGGGGACGGTTTTGTAGCCGCGCGGTATCTAAAATCGGCGGGCCTTGAACCAAAAGTTTTTGCTCTCGGTTCCGTACAAAATATGAAAATGGATATTTTGATTCCGTATAACAAAATGATAGCCGCGGGAATTCAACCCATTTTCGTTCAATCCGTATCGGAATTGCCAACCGATTCACCGGATATTATTATTGATGCCCTTTTGGGTACCGGCACAAAAGGAAATCTGGAATTTCTATTACTTGAATTGGTTACTAAAATCAACGAATGGAAAACGAATTTTGGATCAAAGGTATATGCCGTAGATATTCCATCAGGGCTGGAGGGAGAATCGGGGAAACCTGCAGGAGTAGCCGTGGCCGCCGATATGACGATCACAATGGGGCTTCCCAAAAAAGGTTTAATTTTCGGAGAGGGACGCAATTATTCCGGAACGTTACGCGTTGCCGATCTGGGGTTTCCGCCGGAACTTACGCGTGGCGGTGATGTATTGATGATTGAACAGAGTGACGTGCGGAAACTTTTGAAACCGCGTTTACATGATAGTTATAAATACTCGTTTGGTAAAGTTTTAATCATTGCAGGTTCACGCGAAATGACCGGCGCTGCAATGTTGACAGCCAAAGCGTCTTTGCGTTCTGGTGCCGGGTTGGTAAAATTAGCCGTACCGGAAAGTCTGACACCAATTTTTCAAACAGCTTTACCGGAAGTAATGACCATCGGAGTGGCTGAAACTCCCGAAGGTTCGATTGCGTGGGCTGCACTTGAAAAACTGCAAAGTCTTGTTGAGTGGTGTAACGTATTGGCTATCGGCCCTGGGCTTTCACAGCACGAACAAACTGTTAAATTGGTTCAGGAAATTTGTCGTAAACTTGGTAAGCCGGCGGTAGTTGATGCGGACGGAATTTATGCTTTAGCTGGAGAATTTGAATTAGTGGCTGATATTCCCGCCGATGTTATTTTTACGCCACACGCTGGCGAATTTGCCATGCTATCAGGCGTTGAAAAAGAAAAATTATTACAGGACCGCGTTGTGTCCGTGCGCACGCACTCGCGCCGATTGCATAAAACTATTCTGTTAAAAGGCTCACCGACCATTATTGCATCAGCGACCGGACCGGCGCTGATTAATGTTACAGGTAATCCCGGTATGGCAACGGCCGGCAGCGGAGACGTTTTAACAGGCATTATTGCAGGATTAATGGCACAAGGTTTAGATTCTGAAAAAGCCGGATACTCCGGGGCATTTTTACACGGACTCGCGGGCGATTTGGCTAAAGCTGACAAAACAGAAGAAGGTCTAATAGCTGGTGATCTGATCGATTATTTACCAGCAGCGTTGAAATTAACAAAAAATTCAGGACGATAGATGAAAAAGAAAGTATACGCCGTTATTATTCTGGGTTGTGTAGCATTGACACTGGCCGGTTTTTTGTTATATCCTAAAATTGAAAATTACATCTATCGAATGCAATTAGATCGTGCTAACGCTGAAACGATGAAGCAAATTGGTTCTACCGATGTGATTAATCAATCTATTACCAAATCGATTGAGCAATCGGCTGTACAGCCGCTGATTCCTGAAAAAGCCTATTTAATTGTTCCATCTTTTTGTCAGTCACCATTTCCTACCGAGGAGAGCTGGCATATTCATCATGCAAGTTGCGAAGAAGCCGCTGTTCTTCAGGCTGTTTATTATTTTAACGGCATCAAAACCATCGACCTTGACCGCGTCGATTCTACGCTTAAAGACATGATTGCGTGGCAGGAAAAGCATTTTGGCGTTCACAAAGATATTCACGCGGACAGCGTCAAAATGATGATGATGGGATATTTCGGTTATAAAGACGATGAAATTAAAATCATTCGTGACGCTACTATATTGGATATCAAACAAGCGATCGCGCAAGGTTATCCGGTTGTAGCGCCGACGTACGGGCGAACGTTGAACAATCCGTATTACAAGCCACCGGGTCCGGAATATCACATGGTGACCATTATTGGTTATACCAACGATCGCATTATTACCAATGACGTCGGGACTAAACGCGGGAAAGATTTTTCTTATCCGATCGACGTTTTTAAAAAAGCGATGGATCGTGAAGGAGGGGACATCGTCATTCTGATGCCCCATAGCGGCATACCTTCCGATAGTTCTAAAATTTAAAATTTTTTCTTGCATTCCTAATAGGCATTCAATATCTTGACTGCGCTTTTCTCATCAGGTGAGAAAAAATGCTCCATTGACAATTTTTTACACGCAATGAATTTGAAATTTATCACACATAAGAAAAAATATATTCCTGGAATTGCATCAGACGGCTCATTTAAATTTTTAAATGTTTCTATTACAAAACCCTGAAATCACAACGTTTTCAGGGTTTTTCTTTTAGAATAAAGGCTATTCGTGGAAACACAAAAACTGATTCGCCAGTTATTAGTCAATTATGCTGAGAATCCTGATCGCGACGGTTTGAAAGACACTCCCAAACGGGTCGAAAAAAGCTATGATTTTTTGCTGAGCGGATATAAATCCGATCCGAAAAAAATTATCAACTCGGCTATCTTCGACGTCGATTTCAATGAGATGGTGTTGGTAAAAGAAATCGAGATGTACAGTTTATGTGAACATCACATGCTTCCGTTTTTCGGTAAGTGTCACATTGCTTATATTCCCAATGGTAAAATCATTGGATTGAGCAAATTGCCGCGCGTCGTCGATATTTTCAGCCATCGCCTGCAGGTGCAGGAGCGCCTGACGATGGAAATCGCCAATGCTATTCAGGACGCATTGCATCCACAAGGCGTCGGTGTCATCGTAGAAGCGCAGCATCTGTGCATGATGATGCGTGGCGTCGAAAAGCAACGCAGCCTCACGACGACCAGTTGTATGCTCGGTGTATTCAAAGAAGATCAGCGTACGCGGAATGAATTCTTGAGCCTTGTTCGAACCCATACGGCTATCATTTAAAAATTTTCATATAACTATAACTTTAAACTCAAACTTAACGGAGAACATGTATGTCAGACAAAATTTTAGTGCAATACGAAGTCAAAGATCGGGTGGGCATATTGACATTGACCGATCCGCCGGCGAATACTTACACGCATGAGATGATGATGCAACTCGATGCGGCAATTCTCAAAGCCCGGTTTGATGAAAACGTCAATGCCATTGTCATTACGGGTTTGGGTGAAAAATTCTTCTGCGCTGGAGCTAATATCGATATGTTGAGCAAGGCTGATCCTGTATGGAAGTATTACTTTTGCTTACATGCTAACGAAACGTTACTAAGACTTGAGCATACACCAAAAATCGTTATTGCTGCGCTCAATGGCCACTGCGTAGGCGGCGGTCTGGAAATAGCCATGGCAGCGGATATCCGTATTGCGCGTAAAGACGGCGGTCAAATTGGTTTGCCGGAAGTCGCGCTTGGCGTATTGCCCGGAACAGGCGGAACGCAACGTTTTGCGCGCTTAGTCGGTCGTACCAAAGCGATTGAATTGATGGCTACAGGAAGAAAATTTTCATACGAAGAAGCGCTTGATATGGGTGTTGTTAATTATATATATGAAGGTAATGGCGCCGCATTTATGGAACAAGTAATGGCGTATGCAAAACAATTTACAACACCGAATAAAGCGGCCATGGCTGTCGGGCATATCAAACGTTCGGTTCAAACCGGATTGGAAGTCGGCTTGGAACAGGGTCTTGCTCTCGAGCGGGAATTGCAATCACTTTTATTCAAGAGCTCCGATGCTAAAGAAGGATTACATGCATTTGTCGAGAAACGTACTCCAAAATTTCAAGGCAAATAGGAATCAATTGATATTCATGAACGGTCAATATTTTACACACCAATGGACAAAGATTACGGCGCGAAAACCTTATTTACGCCGGGATACTATTGAACGTACGAAATCCAAACCTTGTTATAATGCACTAAATAATTTATTTAGTGCATTTTTTTTCTAATGTGAAGGAGGCATACATTGCAAAAAACAATTGAAAATCTTGTTGCGCTTCAAACTGTAGATACAAAATTATATGAAATCGAAATGTTAAGAGGCGATCTTCCGAAACAAGTTGAGAGCCTGAAATCGGAATTGAACGAATTGCAGGAAGAAATCGATTCGGATAAATTGTCCGTTAAAACGTTTCAGTCCGAACGTTCAGACTTAGACAACGAACAGACATTAAATGCCGAAAAGTTAACCAAATATCAGGACCAACTTTACAAAGCGACGTCCAACCGCGAATATGAGGCTACATCGGCACAAATCGAATTTTGCGAGCAAGAGACCAACCGCATCAAAACACGCATGACAGAGATTGATCTCAAAGTAATGGAGTTGGAAGAAGGTCTGAAGCCTAAGGAAGAAAAATTATCCGTATTACAGAACGATTTCAAAGAGCGCGAAGGTGAATTGAATAAGAAGGTAGAAGAAACGGCTAAGGAAGAATCGGAATTGAAGGATAAGCGATCGGCTATTGTACCTCTGATCCGGAAGGATATTGTCAATAAATATGAACGGATCCGTTCAGCCAAAAACGGACTTGCGGTCGCGCCGATTATCCGGGATTGTTGCGGAGGATGTTTCAATCAGGTTCCCCCTCAAATTATCATCGAACTGCGTAAACGCGATGCCATTCGCACCTGTGAATTCTGCGGAAGGATCATGTATTATGAAAAGACTGAAGAAGCTGCCGTTGCGCATGGTTAAATTTTTAAACCGGAGTATTCGTGTTGACCGAAAGATTTCTGGATGAACAAGTTGTGCTCATTACCGGCGGCGGAACCGGACTTGGCAAAGCGATGGCGCTGGAATGCGCATCGCGTGGCGCCAATATCGTGATTGCTGGCCGGCGTCAGGAGGTACTGGATGAAACCGCGCACCTCATTGCGAAATCAGGCAGCAAAGTTTTGACTGTTAAAGCTGACGTCCGTAATCCGGAAGACGTTCAGCACATGGTCGATACAGCTTCAGATCAATTCAAGCGTATTGATGTTTTAGTTAATAACGCCGCGGGTAATTTTATGTGTGCCGCTGAGAAATTATCAGTCAACGGTTGGAATGCAGTTATTGATATTGTTTTGAACGGGACATTTTACTGTTCAAGTGCCGCGGGTAAGCGGATGATTGCACAAGGGCATGGTAATATCGTCAATATTATTGCGACATATGCATGGGCTTCGGAGCCCGGCGTTATCCATTCAGCCAGTGCGAAAGCGGGCGTACTCGCAATGACACGTACCCTTGCTGTTGAATGGGCTCGGTACGGAATTCGGGTCAACGCCATTGCGCCCGGAGCGTTCAGAACTGAAGGCACGGAAAAGAATCTTTGGGGCGAAGCGGCACAACGTGAACGGATGTCCGGCCGTATTCCTCAACGCCGTTTCGGAGAACCCAATGAAGTGGCTCATACCTTACTCTTTTTACTTTCTGACTATTCAAAGTATATAACAGGTGAAGTGATTACCGTCGATGGCGGTGGATGGCTTGGCAAAGGAACTTACGAAATCGCAGATGTTCAGGAGTTTTTAAAATAAACATTATGGTCATACGATTAATAACATTATTGCTATTGCTTAGTGCCGGGGGAATACAGCTTCATGCCCAGAAAATTGTCGGGTCTGTCAAAGTTATCCGTGATAAGCTTCAAGGCCGTAACCTTGATCTCTTCGAAGGATTTGAAACTAAAGTTCTTGAATACATGAATAATTACGACTGGTCCAAAACCGGCGATGCTACACCGTTGAATGTAGATATCCAGTTCTTTCTTGAAAAGGTTACGGATGCCGGTGAAAATAAACGCGTGTATACGACTATCTATATTACGAATGGGAAAGAACTTCAATTTCTGGATAACAGTTGCATTTTTGACGTCAAAAAATCATTTAATCTTTACCATGATGACAATGTCATCGATCCCTTTCTCAGCATAATTAACTTTTATGTTTATCTGATGATCGGCGATGAATTGGATACCGTCGGCAAATTTCTTGGAACTCCGTTTTTCCAGAAGGCGAGCGGAATAGCCGCGCAGGGTAAAGCTTTTGTAACGTACAATGCTTCAGGATGGGACGACCGTCAGTTAAAAGCCGATCAATTTCTCGACATTCGCTATCAGCCTTATCGTGAAATGAAGGATTTTTATTACGAAGGTAAGTATAATTTTTTTGATGAGGGTGATACGGAAACCGGAAGAAAAAATATTCTCAAATCATTGGATATAATTGAAAAATTATTGACGCAAGTTCTGACTAAAAATCATACCGAGCGTTTTATGCAAGTTCATTATTACGAAATTTGTAAAATATTTGAAACGTCTTCGGATAAAAACGTATTTGACCGTCTGATAGAGATCGATCCTAAGAATAAAGAAACCTACCAGAAGTATAAAGACGGCAAGTTCTAACTCTCACCGCATGAGCGATCCCATCAAAATTCTTGTCGTAGAAGATAATGCGACGATGCGTGAAGGCATCACTGAAGTTTTACAAAAACAACAGTATCAAATCGTCACGGCTTCCAATGGTCGCGATGCATTGTCGCTATTCAAAAAACACCGATCGGATCTGGTTATTACCGATTATAAGATGAGCCCGTTGGACGGACTGACCGTTCTCAAAGAAATCAAATCAGTGGCTCCCGACACGGAAGTTATTCTGATTACGGCATTTGGTACCGTCGATGTGGCCGTTGAAGCGATGAAATTAGGTGCGGCAGATTTTATTACCAAACCGTTTTCTCCGGATGAATTATCGGTAAAAATCGAAAAAATCGCGCGAATTTTTCTTGAGCGGCGGCAATTCATCAGAACCACTGAAGAAAATTTGTACCTTCGCGAAGAAATTGAGGGACAATATAATTTTGGCGAAATTATTGGCACATCTCCGAAAATGGTTGAAATCTTTCAGCTCGTCCAGAAAAGTGCCGCTTCTGACAGTTCAGTTGTAATCTATGGAGAGAGCGGAACAGGTAAAGAACTCGTTGCACGCGCCATTCATTATAGTAGCCAGCGAAAAGACAAACCTTTTATAAAAATTAATTGCGCAGCCTTAAGTGAAACGTTGCTTGAAAGCGAATTATTTGGACATGAAAAAGGTTCATTTACAGGCGCGATTAAAACAAAAAAGGGGCGGTTTGAGCTTGCCGACACAGGAACACTTTTTCTTGATGAAATCGGTGAAATCTCCCAGAATGTACAAGTAAAGTTGCTACGGGTTTTGCAAGAACAGGAATTCGAGCGCGTCGGCGGGGAAGAGACATTGAGTGTCGATACACGTATCATCGCCGCTACCAATAAAAATCTTCAGGAGGCCGTGAAAAACGGATCATTCCGGGAAGATTTGTATTACCGATTACATATTATTCCGCTGCATCTTCCGCCTTTGCGTGATCGTCGCGAAGATATACCCAAATTAATTGATTTTTTTGTGCAACGTCTTGAAAAGGATTTGGCCCGCCGGCACATTCAAATCAGTTCTGAAATTTATGACCATTTATCTCACTACCGTTGGCCCGGCAACGTCCGCGAACTCGAAAATGTAATCGAACGCGCTGTTGTCTTGTCGAATAATAATCAGCTTACGGTTGATGATTTTGCAAGCCTCGGCCAAACGGTTTCAGAATTCGGCGTTCAACTCGAAGACGTTGAAAAAATGGGATTGGACTCGGCTTTGGAAAAAATTGAAAAATCCATGATTGAAAAAGCGCTATCAAAATCTCAAGGCGTTCGAAGCGAAGCCGCACGTATTCTGGGCGTCAAGACAAGCGCTTTCTATTACAAGCTCGAAAAGTACGGGTTAGTGTAAATGAGTAAAGTTATTTCCATAATTTTTCTGTATACGACATTGATTGCAAGCGCTTTACTGCATTCGCAAGATTCCACTACAGTATTTGCATCTACAGCCATTAAAGATATCAGGGCGTATCTCGAAAAATCCAGACAGGATTTGGTCACGCTTAATCAAGCCAAACGGCTCATGCTGCTTCAATATGAAACCATGATCCTGACCATCGGAGATTTAAAAGAAAAAGAAGATCTCGGATGGTTTGGCAAAATTCAATTGAAGAACCTCTTAAAAGAATCTGAAGACTTATCGCAGCAATTTGTTAAATTGGACAAGTTGATTTTGGCGCATCGCGAAACGAATCATGTAAAAATTGAATCGATGACCAATTTAATGTCCGAAGAAATTGAAGCACTGATCGGTAGAATTACAAAAACGAAATATTCGGCGGGTGTTTTGCGTGAAATGATGACGGATACTTTACAAGCCATGATACATGAAAAATCGGCGATGCAGTTGATGGAAGCAGAGCCTATTGATATAGTAATCCAAAATGTCAAAATCAGTCGTAATGACGACGCCGAATTGATGTCACAAAAAGCCGATTTTTTGATGGATCAACATGATAAATTCTTACATTATGCTAAAACAATGGAACAGAAGATACGTCAGCTTGATACGGATATCCGGTTAAATCGCAAAATCAAGATTATCTCTAATGAAATGTCGGCGTATGCGGCTACACGCGATTCAAAGATCTTATTTCGCGAGTTTCATACCGATATTGTACTGAGTAAATTGAATGCAGACAATCAGGATTCTCTAAACTTACCTTTCGTAGAAGTTCACAATACTTTACCACTTTCCAATATCAGGGTAGCGCCAACAGATGCTCCTTATGTTGTTCTGCAAAAATTTCAATATGAATGGTCTTTAGCGCTGGCCCAGGCAAATCGCTACGAATCAACGGCTAAGGAAGCGTATTGGCTGGCAGATTTTAAGAAAAAACATTAATACCAATTTTCAAATTATGATCAAACGTATTTGTATATATTGTGCTTCAAGCGCTCAGGTTCATCAAAAATATTTTACTGCAACTCGCGCGATTGCCGATGTTCTTGCCGATAATAAGGTTGAAGTTGTATTTGGCGGTGGAGCGCAAGGCCTCATGGGTTGTTTAGCCGACAGAATGGTGGAACGCGGCGGGCGTATTATCGGGATCATGCCGCATTTTATGCGTGAGGTTGAATGGGACCATAAAAAGCTGGACGAAGTTCATTTTGTGGATGATATGCACGCGAGAAAGAAAAAGTTTTTAGAAGGCGTCGATGCATTGTTAGCTTTGCCGGGCGGATGCGGCACTTTGGAGGAATTACTCGAAGCGATTACGCTCAAGCGACTTGGCCAATTCACTAAACCCATTATCATTTTTAATCTCGAAGGCTATTACGATCCCTTGCTTGCGATGTTGGATAAATGTATTGCTGAAAAATTCATGTCAGAAAAACACCGGAATATCTGGAGTGTGATTGATAAACCCGCACAGTTAATGAATGCTATCGAACACGCACCAACCTGGGGCGCCTCAGCGATTCACACCGCAGTTTTAAAATGATTCAGGTATAATTGATGTCTGCCATTACTGACCGCCTCAAAGGCGGGGACCGCCGCTCTATCGGCCGATCCAATCGAATCGTTGAAGAAATTTTAAAACATCCTGAAAAAATCAGCGAATTGTTTACGGCGGTTATGAGCGAGGATCCGTTGCTTAAAATGCGCGCAGCAGATGCGTTAGAAAAAATAACAGCAAAATATCCCGATTGGCTCGAGCCATATAAACATGTTTTACTACACTCCATAGCGCCCATTGAGCAGCATGAAGTACGTTGGCATGTAGCTCTCATGTTGTCGTATGTAAAGTGGAATAGTGTCGAAACCAGGAGAATCATTAAATTACTGATCGGTTGGTTTCAATCTGAAAGAAAAAGTAATATTGTTCGGGTTAATTGCCTGCAAGCCATGGCGAATTTGGCACAAAGTAAGCCCAAATTGATCAAATTAGTTCAACCGGTAATCGAAAAGGCATTGAAAGTAGGTAGCCCTGCTGTAAAAGCTAGATGCCGAAAAATCATTACAGCAATGAAGAAATCGGGCTAATTTGTAATAGTGATGGTCCATGTGGTTTCGAGAAATTCGTCCGGAAAAGTTTCAGGAAGAGGGTCAAGAGGAAAAGAATTAATGATCGATGCATACGCGGGAGCTACAAAAGATTTGTCGCAATTATATTCAAGGACTTTTGAATCGAGCAATTTACCGTTGCGGTCCATTTTTACGTATACCAAAATTGTTCCAAGATTTGCAAATTGGTAGAAATTGATACGCGAAGTAATTTCGTACCATTTACCGGTCATTTTATCCTTCCATTTGAGCATATAAGGTGCAAAATCCCATCGGTAAGTGCTCAATTCATACAATTGACCTACACCTGTATTCTTTTCTTTATTGGAAGATTTATTACCGGTGATATAGTCCATAATAGACGGTTTGTCTCCGGCTTTAAGAAATGGTCGGACATTTTTGGTATTGTCGAAATCGTCTTCTTTCGTATTAATATCTTCTTTACTTTTATCTATTCCTTCTTTTGTATTTCCGGATGGCGCCATAGTAATGGTTTGAGAATTTTTCATTTCATCGGGAATTTCTTTCAAACCTTTGGAATCAACATCAGAAAGTATTTTGGCATCGCCAGGTTTTTGCCGATTAGCCAAAGGGTTGGCTAATAATTCTTTAGCTTTTTGTAGCGCCTTATCTTCCTGCAGATTTAACGTAATGATTTTCTGCGGGTCAGAAAAAGTATTATGGATAACGGAAGCAGGTGTCAAAAATTTTAAAAATATTATCAACAAAGTATTAAGCAAAAGCGACAAAACAACACCGAACAGCAGTTTCAATTGTTCGTCATTGAATTGAGGCATAGGAACGATCATCAAGAATCCGCCAAGCCTTATTCGAATAAATTTGCTCACTGAAGCCTTTCACTTGTTACTATAAGATATGAATAATAAAAATATATTTCATGGATTAAATGAGCAGGCCATGCTGTTGAACACCATTTGACTATAAGCATGCATGTTCGTTTAACCGGTTTAGTAAAAATATCTGTTTGAATTTCTGGATATTTTGATAAATTTACTTCGCTTTTTAAAACAACAGAAAAAATGAAAAAATTTAATATACCTGAATTCTATAAAAGCCCGATTATTACGACAATCAAAAACTATCGTAAGAATTTTGATCAGAAGAAAAAAGATTTTTCACCGACACAGCTTGATTTTGGACCTGTAATATTTTTGATTGCACGACATTTTGGTTTTTGTTATGGGGTTGAAAATGCCATTGAAATTGCTTACAAAGCAATTGAAGAAAATCCGGGTAAGAGATTATTTTTGTTAAGCGAAATGATCCATAATCCTGAGGTTAATAAAGATTTACAAAGCCGGGGAGTAAAGTTCATTATGCGGACTGACGGCTCGCAAATTGTCGATTGGGACGAACTTACTTCGGATGATGTAGTGCTGGTTCCGGCCTTTGGCACAACTATTGAAATTGAAAAAAAATTGCATTCAATTGGAATTCAATCCTATCAGTATGATACGACATGTCCGTTTGTCGAAAAAGTCTGGAACAAGGCTGCAACGATTGGTCAGGATCGTTATACGGTAGTTATTCATGGTAAGCCATTGCACGAGGAAACGCGCGCAACGTTTTCGCATAGTTATATTCACGCTCCGACCGTGATTGTGAGGGACATGATGCAAGCCAAAGAATTGGGTGCTATCATATCGGGTGAGAAACCGATGAATTCATTCTACGAAATTTTTGCCGGGCAATATTCGGAAGGTTTTGATGTATTGAAAGATCTTAACCGTATCGGTGTAGTCAATCAGACGACTATGCTGGCGAGCGATACGCAAGCTATAGCCGATTATTTAAAAAATGTTATGATTCGGAAATTTCACTTGTCGGATGCAACTGCGAGTGATCATTTTGCCGATACGGGTGATACGTTGTGTTATGCAACAAATGATAATCAGAGCGCAACTTACGGGCTACTTCACAAAAAAGCCGATTTTGCGATAGTGGCAGGTGGGTACAATAGTTCCAATACTTCGCATATAGTTGAATTGTGTGAAGAGAAACTGCCCACTTATCTCATCACTACGGCTGATAAGATATTATCACAAAAAACGATACAACATTGGGATTATCATTCAAAAAAAGAAATAATAACGGATGATTTTATTCCAAACACTTCGCCGGTGACGATCATGATTACCAGTGGTGCGTCATGTCCTGACAGTATTGTTGAAAGTATTCTAAGACGCCTGCTTTCGTTTTTTAAAGATGCGAAACACTCCGATGAAGTGTTAACAGCATTTGAGTAAAAAAACCGCTTTTGAACTAAAAGCGGTTTTTTTGTTAGTAAGAAATCTGTCAACACAAAGTGTGCAGCGGTTCCTCTGGTGAGAAAGAATTATTTGGACATTGCAGAACTCAGCCGTGAGACCAACTGACTTTTGGGCACGGCTCCGACGATTTTATCGACAAGTTGACCATTTTTAAAAAACAGAAGGCTCGGTATACTCATGATGCCGTATTTTGAGGGAACTGCGGGGTTGGCATCGACATCGATTTTACAAATTTTGGCTTGACCTTCATATTCTTTAGCCATTTCTTCGACAACCGGAGCGATCATTCTGCAAGGTGCGCACCATGTAGCCCAAAAATCCACCATAACGGTTTTATCGGACTTTAACACTTCACTTTCGAAGTTGTCATCAGTTAAAGTAACAGGATGGCTCATAAGTTCTCCTTAAGTTATAGACATATATTAATTCATTAATCATTATCGTATACATCGGTGCCGGTTCATTTCAACGAAAAGTCAGAAAATTTATTCCGTTATAGTTTTTTGTTCGCCGGAAATGATTTCTTCATCATTCGGCGGATGTACGGAATGGGGTTTTGCGAACAATACAAATGCGGTCATGATAATCATGCCGCAGACAACGGACGAATCAGCGATATTAAAAACCGGCCATCGTTGCATACCAAAGACATCGGGAATATCCACATCGACGAAATCGACAACTCTTCCAAAGAGTACACGATCGATCAAATTACCCACGGCGCCGCCTAAAATTAAACCGAGAGACAATCGGTACAGGAATTTTTCATGCCGCATTTTATAAATGTACCAGATCAAACCGATTGAAGCGACGACAGAGACTACTGAAAAAAACCATCGTCCCCAGAAGGGGTGGGTCTCAAAAAAACGGATACCGAACGCCATACCCGGGTTTTCTAAAAATGTCAGTTGCACAGTCGTACCAATAAGGGGGATGGAGTCATGCAACATCATATAATTTTTAACGACGATCTTAGATATTTGATCGAAAATAACAATCCAAAAGGCTACCCAATATATTTTCAAAGGCTGTCCTGTTTTAATAATTCGAAGTTTCTTGAGCGTCTTTACTTTTTACTTTTTCGAGTTGGCGTTTGCATTCCACGTGATATTTTGCAACTAACACCACTTCGAGCCGCTCTTTTTCAATGTCCTTGCCGCAGATCATACATACGCCGTAGGTTCCTTCTTCAATTCGCCTCATCGCGTCCACGAGTTCGGAGAGATATTTATTTTCACGCGAGGCCAGCATGAATGTTTTTTCACGGTCGTACGTATCGCTTCCTTGATCGGCCATGTGAAATGCATAAGCCGAGTGGTCGCCTGAAGCATCGCGGATCGTCGAATCCAGAAGGTTTTCTTTGATGTATCCCATATCTTTGAGGACTTTATTTTGTTCCTCAATGATCAATTTTTTGAAATACTCGAGATCTTTTTTCTTCATAGACAATCCTCTGTGATATGGTTGACGGGTCGTATCAATTAATTTTTTACACGTTGGACGCTGATCGTCACTTCTTCGTCGTTAATATCGACCGTTTTCATGAAGTCACCATTCCCTGATTCTGCAAGAATATCGACGGATAACGTTTCAGCCATAATATATTTTTTTTGATTGTGTATAGCGGCTGCTAATGCCGAGCCACCGCTGTATCGAATTTGTATTCTTTCGGTCACTTCGAATCCGGCATCTTTACGAATATTCTGAACACGATTGATAAACTCCCTTGCAAATCCTTCTTCGATCAATTCCTGTGTCAAATGTGTATCCAGCGCCACAGTAAGGTTACCGTCGGTTTGGACCGCTAATCCTTCTTTTTCTTCATGCAGAATGTCCACTTCGTTTTTAGTAATTTCATACTCATGTCCTTCAAAGTGGATGGACGTTTGCCCGTTATGCATAATGGATTCAATATGACGGTCATCAAATCCTTTGATAACTTCGGCCACACGATTGACATTTTTACCGAATTTCGGTCCGAGTGCTTTAAAATTGGGTTTGACTTTATGACGGACCAGTGAACCGCTGTCCGTGACAAATTCTATCGTTTTGACATTGAGCTCGGACTTGATGATATCGCTGAAATCCGTTACGTCGTTGCGAACAGCCGATTCGTGTGTTACCACGATAATTTTAGACAGCGGTTGACGGACTTTCAGAGATTTCAGTTCACGTAACGCACGCCCAAGTTGGACGACACGGCGAGGTGAACTCATTTTTTCTTCCAGCGCTTTGTTTTGTTTCGATGCAGCAGCTTTCGGAAAATTCGAAAGGTGAATACTCATGGCCTGATTACTTGTTTCCGCAGTAAGATTCCGATACATTCGTTCGGATAAAAACGGACAAAAAGGAGCAATCAGCCCAGACAACGAAACCAAAATCTCATACAGCGTCTGGTAAGCCGATGATTTGTCAAGACCTTTCTCGCCTTTCCAGAAACGGCGCCGAGAAAGCCTAATATACCAATTCGACAAGTCTTGGTCAACAAATTCTTGGATAAGTTTGCCCGATTTGGTCGTATCATATCTTTCCAGGTGTTCCGTGACTTCAGCAATGGTCGTTTGCAAACGAGAGAGAATCCAACGGTCCATTTCAGGACGTTCCTGATATGAAATTTCTTTTTCGCGAGGATCGAATCCGTCGATATTGGCATACAGGGCAAAAAACTTGTACGTTTCCAGTAACGGGCGGAAGAATTTCTTTTTAATCTCTACCACGCCCTCGACGTCAAACCGTTTTGGAAGCCAGACAGGCGTATTAACCAATAAATACCAGCGAACAATATCGGCGCCAAATTGATCCAACATTTCAAAAGGATTGACGACGTTGCCGATAGATTTGCTCATTTTACGGCCTTGTCCATCAAGCACAAGTTCGTTGACAACTACATTTTTGTAAGGTGATTGGCCAAATAAAAACGTTGAAATAGCCATCAGGGAATAAAACCACCCGCGTGTTTGATCGACGCCTTCGCAGATAAAATCCGCCGGATATTGGCGTTCAAAAATTTCTTTGTTTTCAAACGGATAATGCCATTGAGCATAAGGCATCGCGCCGGAATCAAACCATACGTCAATTACTTCCGGTGTTCGCGCAAATGTTTTTCCGTTTTTTTCGAAAACAATGTTATCGACATAAGGTCGATGTAAATCGATGTCCTTCGGAACAGAGGTTCCGTCTTTCATTTTTCCTTTTTGCAATTCCTCACGGCTCCCAATGCATATCATTTCGCCGGATTCTTCATGGATCCATAAAGGCAGGGGAGTTCCCCAATAACGATCGCGTGAAAGCGACCAATCAATATTGTTACGGAGCCAATTGCCAAAGCGCCCTTCCTTGATTTCCGGAGGGAACCAGTTAACCTTGGCATTGTTTTCTACCATCTGATCTTTGAAAGACGTTGTCCGGATGTACCATGCGTCCCGTGCATAATAGATCAGCGGCGTATGATGGCGCCAGCAATGCGGGTAACTGTGCATGAATTTTTCCGAACGAAATAACAGGCCTCGGCGCTTGACATTAGTAATGACATCAGGATCCGCATCTTTGACAAATTTGCCTTTGAAATCCGTTACAATGTCTTCAAATTTTCCTGCCGCATCGACCGGTCGTACAAATGGAAGGTCATTGGCCTTGCAGACGAGATAGTCGTCTTCGCCAAATGCCGGCGCCGTGTGCACGATGCCCGTTCCGTCTTCGGTAGTAACAAAATCTCCATGAATGACAAAAAAAGCACGCTTATCGACAGGAACGTAATCAAACAAACGCTCGTATTCTTTATTAAGTAATTGAGAGCCTTTGAAACGTTCAATGATTTCATAATCTTCTTTTAAAACTTCCTTGACGCGCGCTTCGGCCAAAATGAGAAACTGGTCTTTGTAATGCGCTTTAACGTAATCGATGTCTCGTCCAACCGCTAAAGCCACATTGGAAATTAATGTCCATGGCGTTGTCGTCCACACAAGGAAATAAGTATTATCCTCATTTTTTAATTTCATTTTGACATAAATAGACGGATCGCTGACGTCTTTATAACCCAGCGCCACTTCATGGGACGATAACGGTGTTCCGCAACGAGGACAGTAGGGAACAACTTTAAAACCTTTGTAAATGAGGTTTTTGTTATAAAATTGTTTGAGTACCCACCATACAGATTCAATATAATTACTGTCGCATGTGACATAAGGGTTTTTCAAATCGACCCAATAACCCATGCGATCAGTGAGTTCATCCCATAGTTCTTTGTAAGTCCATACGCTTTCAAAGCATTTTTTGTTAAATGCTTCCATACCAAAAGCTTCGATATCTTTTTTGCCGCTGATTTTAAGCGACTTTTCAACTTCAATTTCCACCGGCAATCCGTGCGTGTCCCACCCGCCTTTGCGTTCGACGCGGTATCCCTGCATGGTTTTGTAGCGGCAAACGAAGTCTTTGATTGATCGAGCTAAAACGTGATGAATACCGGGTTTCCCGTTAGCGGTTGGCGGGCCTTCGTAAAAAACATAGGGCTTAGCCGGATCTTTCTGATCGACGCTTTTTTGGAAAATAGCGTTCGTTTTCCAGAAAGAAAGAATCTCTTTTTCGAGCTGTGGTAATTCGTCTTGGGTTTCGATTTCTTTGAACACGATCCTGTCTCCTATCCATGCGCTGGCATTATCAGCGATACTTTCGTAAGGGGCATATATAAAAAAAGGATGCCACAAAATCAAATATTATCTTACTTGCGCCCGTCATTCCACTGAATGATCTGATCCAGAGGTTTACGAGTCAGATCTGGAACTGTCGCGTCTTCAGCCGGATAACCTACAGGAAATAATATAAATGGCTTTTCGTTCTCGGGTCGGTTTAGGACTTTTGATAAAAAATTCATCGGGCTGGGAGTATGGGTTAATGTAACCAAACCCATAGTATGAATAGCGGCGATCAACAAGCCGCATGCGATTCCCACGCTTTCATGAACATAATAATGATTTATGTGATTACCTTGAGGGTCCACAGCATAGTTTTGACGGAAACAAACAATAATGTACGGCGCGATTTCCAGGAAAGGTTTTTTCCAGTCCGTGCCCAAAGGCGCGAGTGCATTTAACCATTCTGGCGTCATTCGTCCGCCTTCGTAACTGATAAATTCTTCTTTTTCTGCAGCGATACGAATTTGCTTTTTTAATTCCTGGTCGTCGATAATAACAAATGTCCACGGCTGTTTGTGCGCGCCGGAAGGAGCCGTATTGGCCGTGCGAATCGCATATTCGATGCATTCGCGGGGTACAGTCTTGTCCGAAAAAAAACGGATGCTACGGCGATGATTCATGTGCTCATAAAATTCTTTTGCTCGGTGAATCATTGTAGATTCTGTCATACGTTCGAATTGGTAGGGAATTGGGTTATAAGTATTCATGGAAACCTTTGAGTGTTAATAGAACAAGGAAAGGTTCTGCAACAGCAGTTTTGAGAAGTTCTTAAAGAGCATAAAAAAAGGCCGTATTGAAATCAATACAGCCTTGTGAGATTTATTTTTTTTTATTTCATCAGAATCGTAACGACCGTCCAATATTTTACAGTTTGACCGCCCGACAACCCTGTTTCAAAAGTCCATTGTTTGACGGCTCCGATAGCGGCATCGTTGATCATTTGATCAAAATCTTTATTACCAATGCGTTTTGAAACATATATTTCTTCAGGAATACCGCCCGTTCCGACAAGAACACGCAATGATACTGTTCCGCTCAAATTAGCTTTTTTGGCCAGATCGGGCATCACAGGATTGACTTTTGTAACCGGTTTGGGATTATTATCCAATTCATTGGCCATTTTTGTAGGAATAAATGCTTCTGTTTTAACTTCTTTCTTTATTTCAGTTTTCTTAGCGTCTTCTTTTTTCTTATCTTCTTCTAATTTTTTCTGAACGGCCAGTTGTTTTTCTTGCTCAACCCGTATTTGCTCCTGTTGACGAGCTTGTTCTTCCAATAGTTGTAGTCGCTCTTTTTCTTTCTGCTGTTCGGCCAGGATTTTCTTTTGCTCTTCGTTGGATTTTTCTTCCAATCCGCTGGTTTTACTTTGAGAGGTTTTATCTTCTTTTTTAATTTCGAGTTTTTTCTTGAGCGCTTCGATTTCTTTTTCGCGTTTGGCTTTTTCTTCCTCGGCGGCTTTATTGTCAATGGGCGCAAAAGTTTGGAATTCAACAAATGAAACTTTACCGGAAGTGTAAACAGGGGTGTAAACTACGAGCCCAAACTTGCCGTTTTCGTCGTCATCGTGAATACTGCGATCGGCATTGGTATTGTCGCCCCAGTCGTTTCGTTGAGCGTAAATGACGTTTTTAGTATGATTATAGAGGTTGAACTCCAGATTATTGTAGATCGCATTCCGGCCAACATTTTCTCCAAGGCGCAGATCGCCAATAACCGGCTCCGACACGTCTTGCACCAAAATCCCGTAGCGATTGCCCGTGACTTCGTTATTGGTAATGCTCGGCGTTGAATTGATTTTGCAATTAATGCCGGCATAACCGTTATTCAGGATTTCGTTATTATTGATTTTGGGCGAGGAGATGATATCGCACAAAATGCCATTCCAGTAATTACCTTCTATACGGTTCCGGAAAATTCTTGGCGACGCGTTAATACACGTGATGCCATCATACGCAAATTCCACTACACTGTATGAAACAATGCTGCGATCGTGATTGCCGCGTTTAAAGATGATCCCATACCAATCGCTGGCTTGAGGCTGAAGGTTGTTTTTTGCAGTTTCGTTGGGTAGGGTAAAGCTGCCGGAAGTAAAACGAATCTCGTATTTGTCTTTGCCTTCGGCCCGGAGTACGCCTTCAATGATCAGCTCGCATTTTGTAATATCGTAACCGCTTTCCTGATCGTCGCTATTAGCGGCAAACTTGATCAAGGCATTGGGTTTGATTGTTAGAGTGACGCCTTCGGGAACGATGACGTCGCCGGTGACTTGTACGACGCCCTCCCATGTCTCATCGCCTTTAAGCACGCCGGATGTTGTCGCGGCTGAAACGAACGCCGTTTGAAGAACAAATAAAATGATGATCGCACCTTTGGATCGCATGCGTGGCCCCTTGGTTAGTGTATCGAATATATCTATTTTAACGAATGACTGGACTCAGCCATTTCGCTTAGCAATTCATTTTCTCCCGTTACAAGCCGTTTGAGTATCGGGTCGGAATCTAATTGGATATCGGTGAAAGCTTTGGGTGAAGTCTTAGGCTCTTTTTTGATCTTTTTACTTTTCACAACTGCCTCGCTTTCTTTTTTAATGGGCTTATCGGCAGTACTCACAGGTTGCTTTTCTGCAGCTGATAATCGATCCAGTACGTCGTCAACGGGTACGTCCGTGCCAGCGACGAGGGTTTTTAGTACTGTAGACGATTCATCGAATAAAGCAATCATTCCGGGGTCGATTTGTGCTTTTCCTTTATTAATTCGTTCGGCCAATACTTCAATCGGTCGGGCAAGATTGCTGATTTTCAGGAATCCGAGCATTTTCGCCGAACTGCGTAAACTATGCGCCGATTTTTCAATATCACGCATTACAGTCAGGTTATTGATATCTTTATTCAAAGACACGACTGCATTACTGATCGATTTAATGTAAGTGCCGGCCTCTTCTTTGAAGATTTGAACGATCTCTTCATCGACACCGGTCGATGCAAAATAATCTTTTCCAGATTCTTGATCTTCTTCTTTGACTTCTTTGACCTCATTTTTTTCGGGAATCGGAGTCTCAGGGGTTTTAACAGCTTTTTCTGTTACCGGTTTAGATGCACCCGCTTTGAGACTGGGTAAATTGCGCATGAAAATATCCGGTGTTGATAAAGTTCGTTCCAACGCAACAAGCCTTTCGGCAATGGACAATGCGTCAACCGCCGCGCGATTGAATAACTGCTTGAGTGCGATCACAATGTCATATAAAAGTTGCAGCATCGACGCATCGAGAACAATTTCATTCTCGAAAAATCTTTCCGTAATTAATTCGATACATGCTGCGAGTCCGGATATTTTTTCGAAGCCAAGCATACGAGACGAACTTTTCAAACTGTGACTGGCGCGTTCGAGGTCTTTGATTGCATTGTCGTCTTTAAGATTGGTACGTAGCTTTTCAATGGATTTATCGAACATTTTGAAATAACTGCCGGCTTCTTGTTCAAAAATTTCAAGAATTTCAGCATCCATTTCTGTAAACATTTCACGAAGCAAACCATCTGATTCTGTTGGTTCTGATTGAATTGGGGATTTAACTTCCGTTTTTTCGGCTTTTTTAATTTCCTGTGTCTCAGAAACTTTCGGGGCCTCTTTGATTACAGTTTTTTCGGTTTTTGTTACTGATTTTTTCTTTTTAGTTTTGGGCGCCGCCGTAGCAACAATATCTTCCGGTTCAACGCTCATTTTTTCAATAAAACTCGGCATCTTCATCTGTGTCAAATCAACGTCCGGATCATGCGAGGCCATCATATCCAAAAGCTTTTCCGGCTCCAATACGTTTTGTTCGGTGGGTGTAGCCGGTTTTTTTCGTACAATAGGGACGGTCTTTGGGGTTTCTGGCGGTAAATCAAGCTTAACGGTAGTTTCGTGTTCTTCTTCTTTCGTTTCAATTTTAGGAGTTTCTTTGACCGGTTCAGGAATTTCCGTTGTCATTGCTGATGTTTTCGGAAAATTCTGACTGATGACGTTTTGCATCGAGTCCATCCATGACAAATCCCCAGCGGTCTGTTTTTCATCCGATTTTGATTCTACTGCGACGACAGGTTTTTCTTCAGTCTTGGTTTTTTCTATGACCTTCGGCTTTTCTTCAGTTTTCGATTGTACTTCGCTCTGAGTTTTTTCTATTTCTTTAGACGGTGTAGGAACAGCGGAGCCAAATTTAAATTGCGAGAATTGTCGTGATAAAGCCAGGAAATTTTCTTCAGTCAGTTGTTGTGTTTCAGCAAATGTTTTTAATGCGTGCATAGTCTCGCCCGTTAGATCAATAAGTTCGGACGTTGCGGCCAATTCTTTTCCTATGGCTTCGGTATATACGGTCATCATGGATTGACAAGTGTCCGTCAACACTTTGAATTTAAGCAGTTTTGATGCCGTAATGAGCGCGCGAGAGGACTGCTGAATGTCTCTGAGCGCCGAGCGATCGTTTTGGCGGCGTAACCGGCTCAAACTGTCTTCAATCATTTTGGAATACGACGATACTTCTTCCCGGAATGCAATCATCGTTTCGTTATCGATTTTCGGTGCGACTTTTTTCCCGAAAACTTGTTTGACCGCTGCTGCCGTCATGTCAATGACTTCATCAAAAGGAACCGGTTCCTTTTTCTCGGAAGTTTTTTTCCCGCGCGCATTTAGGAACCCAATCATATCATCGACTTTACCAAATTCAGTTGGAATTGGCTTTTTAGCCGGTTTTGGAGTTTCAGTTTTTGTAATAACCGGCTTGGGAGCAACTGTTACTTTTTCTTCGGTTTTTGACAGGTATGTTTTTTTGAGATAATTCAGGTCAATCGTAATGCCAATCGTTTGCAGCTCCGTCTCCATGGCATTAAGATCAACATGCGCCGGAAGGATTTGAGTAAATAGGTTGTATAATTTTTCTGAATCACTTTCAATATTGGCAATGAGCTGGCTGATTTTGACTTCTTCTTTTTCAGCCATTTCCAGGATTTGCTGGAGGAATTGAAAGAAAGGAGTGAGGGAAGGGGAATTTTTCAGTTGATCAATGCGCTCCATCCGGTCAGATGCATTGATAACCGACAGGATAATTTTTTTGATGATACTGAAATTGATCGGAGAAAAACGATGTTCGCTCATGCTCCGGAAATGATTGAGCAATTCCGGCAAATAGAAGTCGACGATTTTTTTTGTTTTGCTTACAGCCGCCATATAATATTCAAATAGAAAAAAAAACCCTAAGCGGAAACGTTTAGGGTTCTACGATTTCATTATGCGTTGATCGTTTTATCCGAGGTATTCATGCACCTTAGCCAGAAGATCTTCATCGTGAAAAGGCTTGGTAAGGAAATCGTTCGCGCCGTTATTTAAAGCCGCATCTTTATCTTGCGGTGAATCTTTACCGCTGAGAATAACGATCGGCACGGCATCAAACGGAGCGCCGAGCGCGCGAATAGCTTTCATAACGTCCAGTCCGCTCATATCCGGCAGCATGATATCCAACAGGATCAAGCTCGGTTGATTTTCTTTGGCTAAACGAACGGCATCTTCGCCTTTCATTGCCGCATTCAGTTGGAACTGTTCGTTTTCAAGCGCAATTTCGACCATTTTTTGAATGACAATACTGTCGTCAACAACCAGAATCTTTTTACCGCCGGATTTTGCTGCCGAAGCCGCCGGTTGTTTCACGACCGGTGTAGCTGTCGGTTTAGGTTCTTCCGTCATTACCGACTGGAGATCGAATGCTTCCGCCTTCTTTTCAACAACCGGTTTGGTTTCTTTTTTAACCGGTTCCGGTTCTTTTACTTTTTCGACTTTGGGTTCTTCTTTTTTAGTCTCTTTTTTCTTGGTTTCGGCTTTCTTGGTTTCAACCCCATTGTCTTTAGCCGGAGTTGTAGCTCCGCCGCCGATGACAAGCTGTTTGCCAGCCAGCGATTGCAATATCTGTCCAACAAAATTTTCATCGCGCTGGACTTTATTGGCGATTTGTGACACGGAACGTTTACCATCCACGGAGAAGAGAATTTGCCATTCGATTTTCTTTAACATCACGGATTCAACTTTATCACGCAAGTCTCTCGCCCTGTTATAGACTAAATCCACGTCATACCTCGTAAGTTAGATAGGTGGGGTTGAACTTTACACAATCTGATTCTAAATTCAAGTCTAGGAATTTATTTTTGTAAACTTAAAACAATTAATCGATTAAGTCAACGATTATTTTGCATAAAATATTGAAAAAATTAGAAACCGAGGGTTAGCCGTGCCGCATTCTTTTTTCGCGTGTTTCAAAAAACCGGATCAGGGATTCCACAAAATCTGAGCCTGTTGAGACGTCTATCAAATCGACCCGGCTTTTACGAAAAAGGGTATCTTGTTTTTTTGTCCATTCTTGTACGTTTTTTCTCAAGTGTTCTCTAACAACGGTCGATGTAGTGTCGACGTCAATCCTTTCACCCGATTCTTCATCTTGCAATGTCATGAGCCCGACATTCGGTATTTCTCTTTCCCGTCGGTCAAATACACGAATACCGATCAAGTCGTGTTTTTTGGCAACGGTACGCAACGGCTTTTCAAATTGATCGTCAACAAAATCGCTCATGAGAAATACGATGCTCCTTCGGTTCAGCACGTGTCGGGTATATTCCAGCGCGGCCCCGATATTCGTGCCTTTATGAGTGGGTGTAAATCCAAGGATTTCGCGGATCAATCGTAAAACATGGGATTTTCCTTTTTTTGGCGGAATGAATTTTTCAATCTGGTCGGTAAATATCAGCAATCCGACTTTATCGTTATTTTTAATTGCGCTGAAGGCGACGAGAGCCGCCATTTCAACCATTAATTCTCTTTTCATCTGGCGGAACGTTCCAAAATTGCCCGATGCACTGGCATCGAAGAGAATCATCAACGTTTGTTCACGTTCTTCTTCGAAGATTTTTACATATGGCCGTTCCATACGCGCTGACACATTCCAGTCGATAAACCGGATTTCGTCCCCGAATTGATATTCACGCACTTCGGAAAATGACATGCCCCGGCCTTTGAAAACAGTATGGTATTCGCCGCTGAAAACGTTATTGACCAAGCCGCGCGTTTTAATTTCGATCCGGCGCACTCTTTTTAAAATATCTTTGGTGTTGACGGAATTCATGTAGATTCTATCAGTTAAAAATGGATTTAATTTTGTTCAATTGATCAACGATGAAATCAGCGTCTGCAACCGCATCTTTTGAACGAAAGCCGTAGGTGACGCCGCATGTCCAGATTCCAGCGGCTTTGCCGCACGCAATATCCTGATGACCGTCACCAATCATAACAGCGCTACGAGGCGCTTTTCGGAGCTTATTCAATGCAAATAAAACAGGGAAGGGGCTTGGCTTTTTTTCTTGAAGGCTATCACCGCCTAAAATGATGTCGAAATAATGAGCAATGCCGAGTCCTTGAACAACTTTTTTTGTGAAATTTTCAGGTTTATTGCTGATGATGATCTTATTTTTATTTTGAAAATGGGACAACACGGCTTCAACATCAGGATACAATTTGGAATAATCCAGGCAATGATCCATATGATGCTTTTCGTATATGCCCAAAGCTTCCTTCAGCAAAGACTCATTGGGTTCGCACTGGGTCTGCAGACACCGGGAAAGTAACAGTGAGATTCCATCACCAACGTAAGATTGAATTTGTTTTTCAGGAAGCGACTGAATTTCAAGCTGTTGTAGCGTGAAATTCACCGACTGCGCAATATCCTTGAGGGAGTCAACCAGTGTCCCGTCCAGATCAAAGATCAGTAATTCGATTTTTATCACAAGATTGGTCGAAATTTATAATGCTATTTTTTTGAAATATTCATAACCCAAATACAAGCCGCAAGCGATTAAAATGAGGCCCGTACCTATTGAAATTTTTCGAATCGTATCTTCCGAAATTGTTTTGCGGCGCCAGGCCACGATTTTAGCCAGCAGGAAAAACCAGAGCGTGGTTCCGATGGCCATTCCTGTGATAAAACTAATCTGGTCATGCATCTGCTGACGAATGAGCTGATATGAAAAAATGACTCCTAATGCGAATACCCAGAATCCGATGGCAAGTGGATTCGTCAAATACAGAATAAATCCCAGCGAAAAATTTTTGGTAATATCTTTGTGAGTTGGCGGATGAAAAGTTTGCGGAGACTGGTCTTTGATGCCCATGTACACCAGGCGTCCGCCTAAGAAAGTCAGTACCGGAAAGCCCAAGGGTAAAAATACGGTTTCAATCTGCGATTGAAATACAGTAATACCAAACACCCCAATCGTACAATACAGGATATCAATTACCAGCGCACCTAATCCAATCGTGAATGCCTGCCAAAAACCTTTGCGGAAACTGGTGTCAATGATCGATACGCTGATCGGTCCGATGGGAATAGAGTTTACAAAACCGATAGCGAAGCCGTACGAAAAAGCCAGGGTTATATGGAATGTTGTCGATGCCATACGTTATAACCGTGCGCGCAATAATATATCATCACCCGATTTTGAGTAGGTGACACTTTTCAATAGAATCGACCGGTTGATGGTTCCAGCTAAATTTGCATTAATTGCAGTTCGTCCATTGCCGATCAATTTAGGTGCAATAAAGACAGCGATTTCGTCCGCTAATTTTTCTTTCAGAAATTCGCCGTGTACGATGGCGCCACCTTCTACCAAGACAGATGTGATTTTTTCTTCGTACAAAATTTTTTTCAGCGCCTTTCGGATATTGATCCGGTACCCATTAGTTTTAAACGTATACACTTTAACGCCGCGATCACGAAAAAGTTTGATCTTCTTTGCCGAAGCAGATTCTGACGTTAAAATAATAGTTTGATTGCGCAGAGCATCGCGGACAACGGCCGCTTTTTCCGGAAGACGCAGTCGTCCGTCAAGTATGATTCTTTTGGGGTGACGGCCGCGGACCAAACGGACGTTCAGTGAAGGATTGTCCTTCAGCACGGTATCGGCGCCGACCAGCACTGCGTCATAAACAGTACGCCACCGGTGAACCAATTTGCGTGATGAATCCGAACTGATCCATTGGGAATCGCCGTTCAAGGTTGCAATTTTGCCATCTAACGATTGGGCCATTTTCAAAGTAATCCACGGTAAACTGTAGGTTACATGCTTGAAAAACACTTTATTCAATTCTCGGCATTCATCTTCAAGAAACCCGAATTCAACCTGCACGCCGTTTCCAAGTAATTTTTTTTTGCCTTTTCCAGCTACTTCCTTAAACGGGTCGAGCGTTCCGAAAATAACATGCGGAATTTTCTCCAATAAAATTCGGTCAGTACATGGAGGCGTCTTACCAAAGTGACAACAAGGTTCCAGGTTTACATACAACGTGCAATTGGACAAATCAGAATATCCGTTACGTTTGGCGTCTTCGATAGCCTCGATTTCGGCGTGCGGTTTTCCATATCCTTTGTGGAAGCCCTGGCCAATTATATGGCGTTGATTATTGCGCAAACATACCAGAACCGCCCCAACCATGGGATTGGTCAACGTCTTTCCTTCAGCTTTTTTAGCGAGTTTCAGCGTTTGCCGGATGAAATGTTCGTGAGAATACAAGACTTTTCCTTTGAAATTTGTAAACAAAATTAGCCAGAATTGTTTTGGTATTCAAGCAATTTATGATTTCATAAACTTAGCGGTTCAGTATTTTCGAGTTAAATCTTCTTTCCTTGACAATTCTTGGCGATTCGCATAAATTGTCGCCACATCAAAGTTTCAGAATTTTTTGAAACTTTGACAGAATTATACTAAATCCTTTTAAGGACACATGAACAAGGCCTTGGAAAAATCGGTTGAACATTTTACCCAGCGATGGGGTGAAGTAGGTTCGTTCTGGGGTATCAATAAGGTCATGGGTCAACTGTATGCACTTCTTTTTGCAAGCGACAAACCGCTTACACTGGATGACATGAGCGTGCAGTTAGGTATAAGCCGGGGGAACGTCAGCATGAATATCCGTGCTTTAAAAGAATGGGGAATCATCCGAAAAGTTCGCGTCAAAGGCGATCGCAAAGATTATTATGAATTGGACGAAGATATGTGGAAAGTGATCATCCACTTTGTACGGGAACGCAAAAAGCGCGAACTTGAGCCCGTACTAGATACGATCAGCCGCAGTTCGGATTTGTTACGTTCGTCCATATCATCGATGAATGCCGTGGACCGTAAAAAAGCGTCTGTTTTTTTAAAGCGCCTCGATGATATGCATAAAATTTCCGAAGCCGTCAATGTGCTTCTCGAACGATTCATTCAAGGCGAAGAAGTTACATCGTCCACGTTACGAAAAATTCCGATTCAATGGAAATAAAGGAAATTCATGAAAAATTTTGAACACATTCCGTGGCTACAAGCGTTGGTCAAAGATACAGAATTGGTTATTCATGAGATTTTTGAAAGAACGGGTAGCGCCGCGCTCAAGGAACTCTTGAAATCGCAGCATAGCGGGGGAAAAAGGCTACGTCCGATGATTGTCGGAGCATCGGCACAATTAGGGGAAAGCGAGACCAAAGTGCTGGCATACGGTTCCGCAGCCATTGAACTTTTTCATCTGGCGTCGTTGTTTCACGATGATGTATTGGATCGTACGGAGTCACGGCGCAACCGATTGACTTCTCAGAAAGAAGTCGGCATTTCAAAATCGATTTTAACCGGCGATTATCTTCTTGCCGAGAGCATTAATTTAATGGTCAAGCATTTGCCCGCCGAAGTTGTAAAGTATTTTTTAGATACGATTCAGCTCATGATCCGCAGCGAAATTACATCCAATAAATTACAATACAACTGGGACATTACGTCAAAAGAATATTTCGAAATTATTGCCAATAAAACGGCGGTACTTTTTGCGATGGCGGCATCAATTGGTATCCGTTTGACGTCAGCCGATCAAACGGCCATTCAGCGTATGAGTTCATTCGGACATCAATTAGGTATCGCCTATCAGTTAGTGGACGATCTTGAAGATTTATTGGGAGTGATAGAGGATTCGGACAACGATTTGGCAAACGGGTATTTCAGTTTACCGATCATCGAACTGCTCCATGCGGTTCCAAAAAATAATAAAGCCGATATCAAAAAATACATCCAGAATCTAAATGAAGCTAATCGTATAAGTTTGTTGAAGCTGATGCGTACATTTTCCATTTTTAAAACGATGATCGCACAGATTCAAAAGCATCTTGATGCCGCCAAAAAAGAATTAAAGTATTTTACGGCGAACGAAACAAATGATTCGGCGTTGGTAGTTCTGGCTGGATTATGCGAGCAGGTTTCGCAAAAAGCGCGCAAAATTGTACGCGTTTATGAGTCAATGGCCGATCAAAAATTGACCGAACCTCCGAAGAAAAAATTAGCCATTGCTTAAAGTTGAGAATTTTCGGCGAGCCATGCGAGGTAGGCAGGGGATCCCTGAGTAATGTCTAATGCTATGATTTCGGGTATCTGGTAGCTATGAAGTTCTTTAATACGTTTTTCAAGTCTATCGTAGTTCTTCCCAATCGTTTTGATGATCAAAAGCGTTTCGCTTTCATCGCAGACTTTTCCTTCCCATCTGTAGATCGAACGGATTTTTTCGATCACATTGCAACATGCCGCTAATTTTTCATCGACTAAAGTTTTAGCCAGTTTAGCTGCTTCGTCTTCACGGCCGATCGTAACCAAAACTACGATAGAATTTATATTGGAAGTTCCGCTCATTTTAATCTGAAATTTTCAATACGGCAAGAAACGCTTCCTGTGGAATTTCCACGCTTCCAACTTGTTTCATGCGTTTTTTACCCTCTTTCTGGCGTTCGAGCAATTTCCGTTTACGGGAAATATCTCCGCCATAACATTTAGCGGTTACGTCTTTGCGCATAGCCCGGATACTGTCGCGGGCGATAATTTTGCTTCCGATGGCCGCCTGAATTATGACTTCAAACATTTGACGCGGAATCAGGTCTTTAAGCTTTTCGCAGAGTTTACGGCCCCATTCGTATGCTTTGTCTCGGTGAATAATGCTGGAAAAGGCATCAACTGGATCGCTGTTGATCAAAATGTCAAGTTTGACCAGGTCGCCGTCTTTGTAACCGGCGTATTCATAATCAAATGAAGCGTAACCACGTGTCGATGATTTTAACTTGTCATAAAAATCGAAAATAATTTCTGACAAAGGAAATTCAAAACTCAAATCAGCGCGTGTTGGGGAAATATATTGCGTATTGATATAAATACCGCGCCGTTCCATCGCCAGTTGCATGATGTTGCCGATAAATTCAGAAGGGGTGATGATTTGCGCTTTGATATACGGTTCTTCAACATGTTCGATAACACCGGCGGACGGCATAGTCGACGGATTGCTGACTTCAATCATTTCACCGTTCGTTTTGAAGACGCGATAGCGCACATTGGGAACAGTTGTGATCATGCTTATATTGAATTCGCGCTCGAGACGTTCTTGTACGATTTCCATGTGCAGCAATCCGAGAAAACCGCAACGGAAGCCAAAACCTAACGCTGCCGATGTTTCCGGTTCGTAAATCAACGAGGAATCATTCAGCTTGAGTTTTTCAAGCGAGGATCGAAGTTCTTCAAAGTCATCGCTGTTAGTCGGATAAATACCACTGAAGACCATGGGTTTGATGTCTTTATAGCCGGCTAGCGGTTCGTCAGCAGGATTGTCTGTATTCGTAATAGTGTCACCGACGCGAATGTCGCTGATTTCACGAATATTGCCGACGATATAGCCGACTTCCCCGGGCATCAGTTTGTCGGTTTTTACGCGATCAAGGCGTAAGAAACCAATTTCATCGGCGAGGTGATTTTTATTGGTGGAAAAGAATTTGATGCGGTCGCCTTCATTCAACTCACCTTCAAACACGCGTACGTAAGCAATAGCGCCTCTGAATGAATCGAAAACCGAATCAAAAATCAGAGCTTGTAAGGGCTTTGCAGCATCGCCTTTAGGATGCGGGATTGTTTTTACAATTTCTTCAAGAATTTCTTCTATGCCAATACCGGCTTTGGCGCTGGCCAAAACGATTTCTTCCCGGTTGCATCCGATCAGATCAATGATTTCCTGGCACACGCGTTCAGGCTCTGCGCTCGGTAAGTCGATTTTATTGACAACCGGAATAATGTGTAATCCGGCTTCGATCGCGAGATATAAATTGCTGATCGTCTGAGCTTCAACGCCTTGCGATGCATCAACCACAAGAATAGCGCCTTCACAAGCTGCAAGACTGCGCGATACTTCATAAGTAAAATCCACATGTCCCGGAGTGTCAATCAAATTAAGAACATAAGAGTTTTTATCTTTGGCTTTATATTCCATCCGGATGGCATGTGCTTTGATGGTAATGCCGCGTTCTTTTTCCAGATCCATGTTGTCGAGTACCTGGTTTTCCATCTCCCGTTTGTTAATCGTGTGGGTAAATTCAAGCAAACGGTCTGCCAGCGTGGATTTGCCGTGATCGATATGAGCGATAATACAGAAATTCCGAATGAATTCAACAACCATGTTTTACAATAACTTTCGCAGTTTATTTTTAATTGCGGCGAATATATCAATTAGGATTTGCAAAAGCAATTTATATTTAATAACATTGCCGGTCTCAAACCAATATTTGCATGAAAACAATTCAACTCAAATCAAAAAACGACGACCGTGTGCGTAACGGCCATCTTTGGATTTTCAGCAATGAAATCCAAAGTAACCTCAAAGAATTCGATCCGGGCGAAATGGTCGAAGTAGCGGATCATAACGGGTATTTTATTGGAATCGGATATGTTAATCCTCATTCGCTGATTGCGGTGCGCCTGATGACTCGCCAACACGAAACCGTTGAGGAACAATTTGTTTTTGAGCGCATTCGGGAAGCCGCTAAGCGGAGAGAATATCTGATTCCGGATGCGCGCTGTTATCGTGTTGTTTTCGGTGAATCGGATTTTTTACCGGGACTTGTGATCGATCGTTATGAAGATTTTTTTGTAGTGCAATCGCTGACAGCCGGTATTGAACGGTTACTTCCATTGATTTATGAATCGCTTAAAAAGCTATTCAATCCCAAAACTATCGTCGAGCGCAACGATTCAACTATTCGCAAGCTTGAACATTTGGAATTGACCAAAAAAACCGTGTTTGGAGAGATGCCTGAAAAAGTTGCTGTCGACATTGATGGATTGACTTTCCAACTCGATTTACTGAACGGACAAAAAACCGGTTTTTTTCTGGATCAGCGTGAAAATCAGAAACTGACTCGGGCGTTTGCAAATGGCAAACGTGTATTGGATTGCTTTTCTCATATTGGTGGGTGGAGTTTGAACGCGGCACGATTTGGCGCGAAAGAAGTAGTCGGATTGGATATTTCTGAAGCCGCGGTGAACCAATGCAGGGAACATGCGGAGCTTAATAAGTTATCACAATGTTCGTTTAAAGCGGTTAATGTTTTTGATGAATTAAAAAATATTAATGACGCAAAAGAACGTTGGGACATAATTATTCTTGACCCACCGGCGTTTGCCAAATCGCGCAGCGAAGTCAAAGACGCAGTCAAAGGTTACCGCGAAATTAACCGTCGGGCTGCCAAGGCGCTTGCGCAAGGTGGTATTCTTATTACTTGTAGTTGTTCTCATGCGATTGATCCAGAAACATTTCGCAACACGGTACAACAAGGTATTGTGAGTGCAGGACGTGATGCAATTTTGTTGGAAACACACGGGCAGCCGAAAGATCATCCTATTCTTCTGTCGATGCGTGAAACGGAGTATCTCAAATGCCTGGTATTACAGGTGAAGTGATGGCTGGCATAAAGAAGTTTAAAGTTTGCAGCGAATCGGAATTATCCGAAGGTTCAGTGAGGACGCTTAAGATTTTTGCACGACAGATTGCAGTGTATCGAATTGATGGGGTTATTCATGCGATGGATGGTTTGTGCAAACACATGAATGCGCCGCTGGCAACGACCGGAAAGATCAAAGGAACAAAATTAGTTTGCTCATGGCACGGATGGGAATACGATATTCTTAGCGGCGAATGTCTTAATCATAGTGGAATAGCTCTGCGTCATTATCCGGTGCTCATCGAGAACGGCGAAATTTTCATTGAATTTGAACTGAATACATAAATGTAGCGATTATTTATTTAATGCTTCAGTTAATTTTTTGCGTATTTCATTCTGTCGTGTGATAGCCGTGATTTTTTCGCCGTTTTTTTCAGTGATGTAGAAACAATCGGCTACGCCGTCCAATCGCGTTCCAATCTTTGCTGCCGTAATGTTGAGTTGCAAATCCGATAACGTTTTGGTAATGGTATACAATAAGCCAACACGGTCTGAAGTGAAAATGTCTACGATCGAATGCCTGTGGTCGTCTTCAAAATGAATTTCAGTAGCAACCAGATTTTGATATTTCAGCCTTTTCCATCGTTGTTTGGCCTTTTCAATTTTTTCTTCAATGCCCATCTTTCTGATCAATATATCTTGTAAAGCCGATTCTAATTTGTTCTGTTGAACCTGTGAAAGCGATTGGTGACTTCGAAAATCTACGACACGAAACTGATCGATAATAACACCATCATGGCGCGTAAAAACATGCGCATCAAAGATGCTTACATCACATACGGCCATCGCGCCACAGATTTGCGATAGCCGGTATGGATCATCCGAAGTGATAACGGTAATTTCGGTATAATTGATTTTATCGCTGAATTTGACATCCAGATCGGACTGAAACTGAATGGATTCGTAATCTAATTCGTTCCAATTAGATATTTCGCCGCTACCATGCTCTTTATTTTTAAGATAGGCGTCCGCTTTGGTATACAGTTCGTGAAGCAACAAGCCTTTCCATTCTGTCCACACATTTTTATTGGCAGCCGACATATCAGCAAACGTTAGCACATAAAGCATTTTGAGCCATCGGTGATTTTGGATTGTATCAGCGAAATTTTTAATGGTCGACGGATCTTTTAAATTCCGGCGAAAGGCGATTTGCTCCATCGTCAAATGCTGTCTGATCAAGAAATAAATCGGCTCGCGTTCGTCTGTGAAGCCAATTCGGTCAAATATGGTTTTTGCCAATTCTGCACCGATAACCGAATGATCGCCGCCGCGCGATTTGCCAATGTCATGAAGGAAAACGGCCCAATACAGTTGATATTTTTCATACAACGATAGTTCATCGTAAATTTTTTTTAAATGACCGGCAGCGGATCCGTCTTGTTCGTAAAACAGTTGTTCTAATTTTTGAATGGATACAATCAGATGTTCATCGGTTGTAAAAGCGTGGTATACGTTATAATTATAATTGGCGACGATAAAGCCGAATTCCGGCAGATAATGTTCCAGAAATTCGAGGTCATGCATTTTTTTTAAACATAATGCAACTTGACCTTCATAACGCCAAATCTCCTGGAAATCATGCCCGATGGATTTGGATTGAATGAAGCTCTCGTTAATCAATTGCAAATTTTCACGCACTGCATTTTCTAATTGTTCGCTCAATTCGGCATGGTATTTTTGTGAGTATAAGAAAATTTTCATCAGCAGTGCCGGTACCCGCTTTAAATCATCGTCCAAGTCGCCTCGGTAGAACAACATTTGAGGTATTGACCCGGTATCCACATAGAATTGGTTTTCGACTTCCACGAATTGTCCGCTAATGTTGGGAGTATTTTTCGTTGAAGACTTAAGTTTATAGCGTACCAAGGCTGTGCAATTGGCAACATTGCGGGCGTGAAGATAAAAAGTCTGCATAAACAGTTCAACACCGCGTGAATCGTTGCTATCAAGGAATGCCAAGTTCTCAGAAACTTTTGATTGCATCGGATAGGTGAGCACATCTTGACGGCGTTGATTTAAAACATGAAGGTGATTTCTGACTTTTAGAATAAAATCGAACGCTTTCGTTACTTCTGATAATTTTTCAGAGGTGATTATTTTGTGTTCAGCCAGGTTTTGAAGCGCCCGTATGCACATGGATTGGCTGTCTGTAACCGGCCATGGTTGATCTTGTAACAACCAAGCATTCGTCAGCCATAAGCATTCATGAATATCGCGAAGACCGCCAGCGCTTTCTTTAAGGTTAGGTTCTAACAAACGGCTGGAACGTCCAAATTGCTGGTGACGCACATCGGCGATTTCGAAGCGCGCCTGAACGAATTCTTCGAAGTGGTTTCTAAAAATTTTTGAAACCATGACATCCTGGAAATCATTAAAGCAGCCTGAATGTCCGGTAATGAATCGCGATTCCAGAAACGATGTTTTAATGTCTAAATCGCTTTTAGCAAAATTAAGTGCATCATCAATACTACGAATACTATGGCCAATTTCGAGACCTATGTCCCAAAGATACCGTACTATGGCATGAACCGTTTCATGGATGGCATCGGATTCGCCGCGGGAAGTAGACGAATAAATAAAATTGATGTCGATGTCCGAATAAATATTCAATTCATTACGGCCATAACCTCCGAGTGCGATCATACACAAAGGAGGGAGTTGCTCATCAAATCGTTCGTTTAAGAATTGGCTGAACACATGTGTGAGAATGCCATCGTGAAATTGAGTAAGCGTTGCAGATAATTCCAATCCCCATTTTTCATGGCCGGTTTTTCCGATGATGTCTTTTTTTTCGGACGCCAGAATTATTTTAAGTGCTTGAGGAGTTGTAGACGAAAGAGAAGGATAGGATTTATTCGTTAACATTGGTTGAGCGATTATGCGATTTAGTTTTATACCGTATTACTAATTTTCGGACTATAAAAATAGTAATAAACAAAACAATCAGCGTGACTACAATTTTATTATATTGTTCAACAATTTTAATGAATCCCTTCCAGTTATCTCCAAGTAAAAAGCCGCCGTAAATGAGGACTCCATCCCACATACATGCACTCAACAGCGCCAAAGGAATGATCTTCCTTCGTTTTAAATGAGCCATTCCGGCAAAAATTGAAATAACCGAACGAAGTCCGCTCAAAAAGCGATTGAACAAAATGATTCGATAGCCATGTCGGTTAAACCAGGCTTCGGCTTTTTCGATGTTTTCCACAGGAAAGAAACGATAATTTTTTCTGACAAAAAAATCTTTTCCAAAGTAACGTGCAATATGATACATGGTCATAAACCCGGAAAGATTGCCAGCGGTGGCCGTTAAAAATGTTAGGAAATAATTGAGTCTTCCGGTACCAACCATACTGGCGGCAAATACGGTTACCATATCGCCAGGAATAGGGGGTATGCAATTTTCCAGATATCCACTTAGAAAAATAAGCAGATAAATTGTGGCCGTGTCAAGTGCATTAAGAGTCTGCCACCAATATTCTAGATTTTCAAACATTATTCGACGTTCTGAATTTGTTCGCGGAGTTTTTCAAGCTCTTCTTTAATGGATACAACGGTATGAATAACTTCCGGTAGCGATGATTTGGAGCCGATCGTATTGGCTTCGCGGCCCATTTCCTGAGCGATGAAATTTAACTTTCTTCCAATTTGCGTTTCTTTTCCATGAATCAGATCGACGAACAATTTATTATGGCTTCGAAAACGTACTAATTCTTCTGTAATATCAACTTTGTCTGCAAGGACGGCAATTTCCATCTGCAAACGTTGTGGATCCATATCTGTTCGTTCTAAAAGCTTTACAAGCCGTTCCTGCAATTTAGCAAATTCAAGGCTGACTTCGTTTTTAGCCAGTTCAGTAATCTTGTTGAGATAGTTTTCGACGAGTTGAACACGACCAATCAGGTCTTTTGCCAATTGATCGCCTTCTTTTCGCCGCATCTCATTTAATTCATCAATCGCCTGGTTCGTAGCGTCGAGAATATCTTTCCAGAGCAGATTGTATTCTTCGTCGTCGGTATTGGCGGAGAAAATGTCCGAGAAATTAAGTAGGTGTTCGAGCTTGATCTCGCCTCCGATTCCGGCTTTTTCTGAAGCTTCCCGCAGCATATGCACATATTGTTTTACCAGATCATGATCGATACGCATGTTGGTAAAGTTGTACTGATTGGATTGAACCGTAACGGTCAGCGAAATTTTTCCACGTTCAATTTTCTTTTTCAGGAACTCTTTGACTTCATTTTCCCGGTAAAGAAAAAGGCGGGGGCATTTAAATGTCAAATCAAGGTATCGATTGTTGAGCGAACGTATTTCGACGGCGATCGAAGTGCCATTCTGAAGCTTTTCAGCTTTGCCGTAACCAGTCATACTGTAGATCATAAAAAATTATTAATTAAAAGTTAAAAATTAGAATTACTTTCGAGAACTTTAAAAATTATTTACTGTTCAATTATTTTTCTGAAATCGGAGACGGTGCCAATGCCACGCAGTTTCAATAATGACAGATAATTCTGCGAAATGAGGACGCCATCCTAAAATTGTTTTTGCTTTATCGGCACTGCCGATAAGAACAGGAGGATCGCCTTCGCGTCTGTTTCCAAATTTTACCGGGATATCATGTCCGACAATTTTTTCAGAAGCTTGGATAACTTCTTTGACTGAAAAGCCATGACCGTTACCGAGATTAAATGCTTCGCTGCGGCCATGATCGCATAAATATTTCAAGGCCAGCACATGCGCATCGGCAAGATCCGTGACGTGAATATAGTCGCGAATGCATGTACCGTCCGGAGTAGGGTAATCAGTTCCAAAGACGGTTATGTATGGCCGACGTCCCAATGCTGTATCGAAAACGAGCGGGATCAAATGAGTTTCCGGAGAATGATCTTCGCCAATACCTCCATCAGGATCGGCGCCGGCTGCATTAAAATAGCGTAAGCATACGGATTTTAATCCATAGGCATGATCAAAGTCTTTTAATATTTTTTCAACCATCCATTTTGTCATGCCGTATGGGTTGATTGGCGATTGCGGATGATCTTCAGTAATCGGAACGGATTTAGGTAAACCATACGTTGCGCACGTTGAAGAAAAAATAAATTGTTTGATGCCGTGTGCAACCATCGTTTCGAGCAGCTGAAGTGTTGACGCTACATTATTGCGATAATATTTAGCAGGATTTTCAACCGATTCACCTACATAGGCGTATGCTGCGAAATGCATGACCGCATCAAATTGGTTTTCCTTGAAAGTTTTTTGAAGCAACGCCGAATCCGACAGATCACCGATAATCAATTCATCCGGTGAAACAAATTCAGCGTGCCCGAAAACAAGGTTGTCCAAAACAACCGTTTGATGGCCGGCTTGTTTCAACCGCCGTAAGGCATGAGAGCCAATATACCCGGCACCGCCTGTAACTAGAACTTTCACGTTTGAGTAATAATAGGTTATGTTATCAGCGATAATTTTCGAATTGCATGGCGAAGTCGAGCTCTTTTTCCTTGAGCATTTTCATGATGGTCTGAAGGTCATCAATGTTTTTGCCGCTGACGCGAACCTGATCGCCTTGTATCGCCGCTTGGACTTTTAATTTACTTTCTTTGATTTGAGCGACAATTTTTTTGGCATTTTCCTGCTCAATACCCTGCTGTAGCTTGATAGTCATTCGGACCATACTTCCAGAAGCCTCTTCTTGCTTTCCATATTTCAATGCTTTGATGGGTACGCCGCGTTTGATCATTTTATTTTGGAGAATATCTATAATAGCTTTCATTTTGAAATCATCATCGGCTAAAATTACGATTTCTTCTTTGCCTTGTTCGATAGAACTTTTAGTGCCTTTAAAATCATATCGTGTTTGAATTTCTTTGATAGCCTGTTGAACAGCATTGGTGAGTTCCTGCGTGTTGATTTTTGAAACAATGTCAAACGAATGCATATCGGCCATGGCATCTCCATGTATTATTGAAGTCGATTAATTTAGCACATATAGATTAACAAGCAAGCGGGAGTTGGTTGGATAAAACAAAAAGGGCGAAAAACTCGCCCTTTTTTTTGCAATTTCTAACGTGGCAGTGCGCCATTATCGATCCATGTGCGGATGGTATTAATCTGCGTGGAACTAAGGTAACCGCCATCAGGGCCTTCCTGATCAAGCGGCATACGATCTCCAACCGATTGGGTGCCTTCGATTTTACGAATGAGATAACTATTGTTGGCGTTGCCGGGGTTAATACGCTTCAGCGACGGATTCTCCATGCTGGTGACATTGACAATATTCTGGTATGCAACTTCTTCTGATAAGTTCATGTCTTGTTGTGGAGACGAGCCGGCATGACATCCGCTTTTTGCGCAATAGGTTGTAAAAATCGCCTGAACATCGGTTGGAACTCTATTCGCTTCGGGATTTTTTTCTTCCAGTTCGCCACAACCTTGCACTATGATCAAAGCCATTATTACCAAAAGTAATAAATATGTTTTCATGCTGTTCCTTACCATTTGAATTGCCTGATGATATTGAAACCAAAATGGAAATTGGCTCCGCCTTTAAATAATTTATTTTCCGTAATAGCCGAGCTTCCGGCGGTGTATTGCGTCGTGTGAAGGAATTGGGTGTTGGATACTAAGACTTGAAAAACATGCAATCGTATTTTGTACATTAAGCCGAGCGACCATGTATTGAAGCGGGGATCCTGCGAGTCTTTAATCCCTTTGTAACCGTCAAGACGGGGGATGAATTCACCTGTGACGGCTGCATTGGGTTTGAATTGGTATTGAGCGCCAAACCCGACGGCCATCGTATAGCGCGTGTCAGTATATTCGTTTCCGTTTTTGATTACAACTTCATTGTGGTTACTCTTGAATGCAAATGTCGGAACAACTAAAACAGAAAAATCGTTGTTGATTTGAGAGCTTACGAGGATCTGAATATTTGGAGCGAAGCGATTTTTTCCGGTGTCTTTCCGACTAAGCCAGTCAAATCCGGCATATAGACCAAATGACACAGGCATTTCCGGTCGTTGTTTAACCGGGACGTATTTGGCCGCTACTTCAATATCTTTGAACGGGCCGGTTCTGCGAACCAGGATGTCCAAATCATTACGTAATGCCAGACTAAGGTTGATGCTGGTAAAAGCGCCGTTATCCAATCCAAAAAAAGATCCGAACGTATTACTGCCACCGCCATTGATCAAACCGAAACGGTGAAGAATGCGAAATTCGGCGGTTTTTTGTCCGAGAGTTCTGGTCGTGGGCAGATTAATCAATTGAGTGGCCAGAAAGGATTCTTTTTCAAGAGTGGAATTATTATTATCAGCAATTGTCACATCTTTAGAATTGCCCCAAACATCTTGAGGGAATGAATTGATCCATTCTTTGATGGTATTAATTTCATTGGTTGACAGTTTGTCGGCATCGAGCGGCATTCCGTCTTCGGCATAGGGCCAGTGATCGCGTTCTTGTAATATTTTTCTGAAGAGATAGCTGTCCGTTGGTGCATTCGGTGCGATGCGGCGGAGTTGGCCATTTTCATTGCTCGGCACATTAACGATATTTTTATAACTGACTCCGGCCTCAAGCGACATGCCGCCAGTAGGTTCATCAGAGCCGTGACAACTCACGCAGCGATTGTTGAATATAGTTTGAACTTTGGCAAACAAATCCGTATGGGATTGTGCGTAACCCTTCGAAATCATAAGACCAAAACATAGTACGGCAAACAACCTCATAAGGTTCTCCTTCCCTTAGTATGAATGGAATGGTTTAGAGTCAGTTTCAATTGATGAAAATCAATATCGGAGGATCGCTCCGATGTTACCCATAATCTTAAGGCGCGAATTCTCGGCTGTATTTTCAACCCGACATCCTTGCATGAATGCGAACGTAATCGCTTCATCAATGACGTCATGGACGTCATGGGCATCGCCGGAGCAGATGGGGCAAGTGTTCTTGGCGCCTTTTTCTTCAGGTACTCCGATAAAAAAACATTTATGGCATACAAATCCCGGCGCCGTGTAGCCTTTGGCTACGACAAGTGTATTGACGCCACCGCGACGGAGCGATTGCAAGGTGGGTTGCAGGCCAAAAATTCCCTTGCCGCCGGTTCCATGAGCTTCAGCGCGCAGTTTTTCAATCAATTCCGTTTCATATTTTTTTTCAGCTTGTTTGGCAACTTCTTCGGCTTTGTATAAGACATCGGTCAACGGCGCTTCAGGTTCAACGACGATGTGTCCGATAATTTTTTTACGCGACGGACCGCTCAATAAAGATTCAAATTGATTGATCATGTTCTGGCGTCCTCCCACGACTAACCACGTTATATCGCCGGTGCCTATAAGTTTTTCAGCTTCGCCCGCAACATGCTTGAAATGTTTGTTGACCATTTCGTCATGAGCACGGTCGACTTTACGCTCATCCATTCCGTCGATACCGCCGTATTTGATTTTGGGTTGTACGTCATTTTGAATATTAAATTGCTCTTTAACGAAGCCAAGATGCACGTCAAACATTTTAGCTTTTGCGCTATCAATCAGCAGAATCGCATAGCTGCGGTGATCGCACACCAGTTCGCTCAAAGGTCTCACATACGGATCGATATCGACATTTAAATAATCCGCTACGGGCTGAGGCAATTCAAACATCTCCCAGAAATTATTGGCCGTAGAGCAGAAAATGACTAAACCTTTATGATTATCCTTATGAATGTATCCGGAATTAATAAACTGTTCAAGCTTTGCAAAATCGTTTTCGATGGATTGCGCCTGTTCGCGGGTTAATTTACGTTCGATTTTTACGGATTCTAACCGTTGACGTTTTTCTTTCAGAAGGTCTTTCAGGACAATTTTGTAATCGTTGGTTTTAGCATTACGGTCAACATTAAGATAAAGGCTGGTAATAAAAAAATCTTTGCTGCCTAATTTGGACAGCCGCTCGATAGCTTTCTGAGTAAGCATGCGGGCCTCCTATTGCGAATTAACCGTTTCTGTTTTTTTGATATTGGTATCCATGAACCTGTTTACAGAGAGAATACCTTGATAGGTATTACGTTCGATCAATTTTTGATTAACGGCTTTTGCCATATCGGAACCGGTGGTCATCCATGTAGGCGCGATCATCATTCCTTGAGGCGCATCGCCGTACAATCTTTCGATCGCAATGGATGGAGAAAGTCGTTCAACAAAATCCGTAACTAATTCGAGATATTCATCGAATTCAAAAACATGAAAGGGGTGAGTTTTATAGGTGTGAGCGAGTGCGGTGCCATCAACGATGTGCAGGTTGTGAATTTTAATAAATTTCAGCGGTAATATCGATAATGCATCGGCCATCGCTACCATTTCATCGCGAGACTCGGTCGGAAAACCGAGGATAATATGTCCGCACACGTCGATGTCTCGATCGGCTGTGGCCTGAACGGCATCGACAAAACATTGATATGTATGGGCGCGGTTGACCCATTCCAACGTGCGATCGTAAATCGACTCACACCCGTATTCAATGCTGATATAATAGTTATGAGTATACGATTCTAACAGGTCTAATTTTTCCGGATCAATACAATCTGGACGAGTGCCTATAACGAGGCCGATAATATCAGGATGACTCAAAGCTTCATCATACATTTTTTTCAACTGTTCGACCGGTGCGTACGTATTGCTGTAAGCCTGAAAATAGACAAAGAATTTATCGATTTTAAATCGCCGACGCATCTGCGGCAAGCTATTGTCAATTTGATCCCGAATTCCTGTAGACGGCTTCAGATAAATTTTTGGGCGGTACGTATTTGAAGCGGGACTGAAGCCTTCATTATTGCAATAAGTACAGCCGCCAAAAGCCACGGTGCCGTCGCGATTGGGGCAAGTAAACCCGCCGTCTACGGTTATTTTATGTATCCGATGGCCGAAACGGGATTTTAAGTATTGATGATAAGAATAAAAACGTTGTTCATTTGTAATAAAAGAATGAGGAAACTGCAAAGTGTGCGGATAGTTCATTCTGATTTATTTTAACATGGATGGGTAGGATTGTAACGTTATTAATATAGAAAACGATTGTAATAAAAGCAAGACACAACGACTTAAAATAGACGGTGTTTGAAATACAATGAGCATACACAATGCCGGCAAATATCATTTTTCTTAACGTCTAAATTTTTTCTAAACTGAACGGCTTGTGGGGCATTTATAATTGATTCAATCGTTCCGGAGGACAGTGTGTCGTAAGAGGTGTGAAAAAAACACGGCCGTACATTTCCGTCCGCTTCAATGACAGCCGAAACCCATGGTGCATTACATCTGGGTGCTTCAAAATTGCCGATATCATTGGCGGCAGCGTAATGATGATAAATGTGCATCATTTTACTCGGGGATTCGACAATAAACTTGCTTTGAAAATCTATTTTGAATTTGACAAAAAGATCTTTAAGGATTTGATGGAATTCAGGTAATTCGTTTTTGTCAATGGTAATTTCATTTATATGCAATCTTGTGGTATCGTGATTGAAAGCCGATGTAAAAGTATCGGCGGCTAGAAAGCTAATTTGATCTAAGCCCATGTTTTTCGCCGACACAATAATGTTCTCAATATCTCTAAAGTTCTTCTTTTGGATAACGCATCGTCCGGTAATGCGAAAATGAGGTTTTAATTGTTTAATACTTTGGACACCCGTTTTGAGTTTAAGAAAAGCGTCGGGAATACGGCGAATGAGATTGTGAACAGTTTCCGAGCCATCAAGAGAAATAATAACATCATCGGTATGTGTAATAATTTGATTACAGAATCTCTCCAAGAGCAGTCCGGTGGACAACAAGCTGATTTTTATTCTGGCATTACGGATGATTGTACAAAAATCGAATATTTTAGGATGAAGCAAAGCCTCACCTCCGGACAATACAACCAAACGAGTACGTAATTTTTTTAAATCGTTAACAATTTTTCCAATACGATCGGTATCGAGCTCGTACTTATTAATATTATTTTTCCAGATGTCACACATCACGCATCGGCAATTGCAGGCGCTATGTGGCATAAGAACGACAATGGGAAGGGAAACAATTCGATCATTTGTTGGTTTGACAATACGCAGAAATGTACTCGAGATTTTTGATAGCATAGGCTGCTGGTCAACTATTTATTTACTGTCTTTATACGGATGCGGTATGAATTTCTGTTAAGGAGAAGAAGAAAGAAAATTTTTCCGCTTGTAAAAGCTAAATTCCATTGCCACGTTAAAGTTTGTCTCACAAAATTCCCAACGATCGACCATAGTAAGAACATAAAATTTAAATAAGAAAAACGGCCACTTTTTCGCATAAAATAATCCAGCGCCAAAATTCTTCGGCCATAAGAGATATGACGATTCAAACGGTTAATCGGGCTTTTGTGATGGTAGACATAGGTATTCATTAAAATATGAAATGGCTGCTCTTGAGGTATTTGAATAGCGACGCCATAATTATCACCGATTCCATTGGAATCCAAAATTTCGTCAAAAGGAATCTGTAAAAGAATTTTTCGTTGCACTAACGCGGCGCCTAAACTATAGATGGATGTTTTAAATGACGGGTATTGAAAATCCGTTACTAATGGCCATCCGGCTAGAGTGAAAGTGTTTCTCCGTTTTGTATAAAAGTTTTTGATAAATCCTTTCGGGATATTATTTAAATTTGTCCATAATGGAAGTTGAAAGATAAAATTCCAAATTAATCCTTTGAAAGAAACCGGATATTCGTAACTCCATTCATTATGAATGTTTTTTTCCAAAAACAAACCTGTGATGAGGACAGCTTCTTTATTCTTTAATGCATAGATTGATAATCTTTGTAAATAATCCTTAGGCAATTCAATGTCGTCATCGCAAAGTAGTATCCATTCGGATTTGGAACGTTGAATGCCAAAATTACGCTGATGGCAGACAGAAGGTTGCGTGTAACAAATACATATGGGAAGGTGAAAACCATCGATATCAGACGGAGATAGTTTTATGTCACTCGCATCAACAACAATTACTTCGTGAATATTAGTTTGCGATGAGAGTGACTGGAGAAGCCGTTTCAGGTTTTGCAAGCGATTTCGTGTAGGGATTACAATACTAACTTTCATACTGTCAATGCTTGTATCTTCGGCCATAAATTGGTTTGATTTAAAATCGAATCGGATACAATTTTAGATATTCGCTTTTTTAAACTTTGCAAATCAACCGACATCCATTTTGCTTTTCCCCAAATTAGAGCATTAGGGCCATCCTTGTTAAATTGTGAAATGCACGTATCGTCAATTAAGCATGGATTACCGCCAATAAGTACGAGCTGAATATTCGATGGATTTGCAGTCATTAAATTAGCATAGTAAGAGGAGGATGTTTCCGGTAAAATAAATAAATCTGCAGGAGAACCGCAGTGCATTTCATTAAATATGATTGAAGGAAAAATTTGAATACAATTACGTGTTACCATATCGAAGAGTTCTTTTTCACTGGTCAAGCCAGTATTTAGAGCTATTTTCATTTCATCCAGTAATGTTGGGGAACCGGTTAAAGTTGAATCTGTTCCTAAAGCAATTTTAATTTTATCTTTCATATAAATAATAGGGGCTGTTTGTTTATATATATTGAGATTTGATGATGGACACCAAATTAAACTTGCGTTCCGTTGGCTTATCAAGTCAATTTGCGAATCAGTTAGCGCAATGCCGTGAACTATAACCGTATTAGATTTCAGCCAACCTCTCGATTCAAGGAGATAGATTTCATCACGGCAGAATTTGTCAGTACCTTCAGCGGCATGGATTATGAAAGGTTTTTTAGCACTAAAAGTAGAGCCGGTTTGCTCAGGAAGGTTCAATGAATGTTGCCATGCGTAATTTTTTAAAACTCGGATAGGAAATGTATTTGGCCACTGCTTATGAAAATGCTTGTAATACGGATTATGGTGAATTACACAAGTCACACCTGAAATTATATTTTTTATTGCGCTCCATACTAAGCGATCGTATAGGGGAACAGATTGAATCGCTTGAATAGTTCTCTCATTCTTTTTGTGAATATCTTTTGACCATTCAGCATAGTTAGAATATGGAGGCGTTCCAAGAATCGGATATAGGTTAAATTCAAAGTGATCATGGGCATTGATAAGACCCGGATACACGAAATGTCCGCTATAATCGATTGTATTTTCACGTTTTTTAGAAATTAAACCCTTACCAATTTCAGTAATATAACCTCTATCAATTCGTATATCGCCGTCTCTTTCAATATTCTCGCTAAACCAACTGAGATTTTTTAACAATAATTTCATAATTTTTTCAGTTGTAGTGCTAAAACAAGAGGCTGTTGTTGCCACAATAGTTCTTTCATGTCGGCGATATAGAAATTATTAGTGTTGCAGGCAGAGATATAGTCTTCGATCATATGTAAAAAATGATGAATCTCGATTCGATTCTTTGATTGTGTCAAAAAAGATCTTTCAGCTCCGGTAAGAATCTGGAAAGGATGAAAGTCTGTTATTAGAAAGACGCCTTTTTTCTCTAAAACTCGCGCAATCTTCGAAAAGAAGTCTTTCAGATTTGAAATATATCCCACAACCAATGCTGACACGATTAAGTCAAATTTTAGATCGGGCCATTGGGTAGTTTCTAAATTTTGACAAATAAGTTGTGTTGTTTTAAGTTTTTTTTGAGCGATAGAGATCATTTTTTCCGAATGGTCAATGCCAATTACTGTTTGAGCGCCTTTTTTTTCGGCTATTTCACAAAAGTAGCCGGTACCACAGCCTAAATCTAACAATCGTTTACCATATAAATCCGTCATCCAGTTTTTTACTATCTCATTGGATAAATCTCTAACAGGATTTAATGTGGTATCATAGGTTTGTGCTAATAAATCAAAGCCTGTCTGCGAGTCAACTCTCTCTATTTTAAATTTCGAAAACATAATAAATGGCTACTGACTTAATTGTTGATAGATTTTTTCAAACGATGTCACGGTATCTGTAACAGAACAGGTCGAAACAGGATTGAAGTCAAGACGGCTTTCAAGCAAGCGTTTCAGCTGATCAATAATTTCTGGAACGGAACGGCATCGGACAGCCTTACTGGTTCGGTAATTGTGTCCGACTTCAAATGATATAACATTTAAGCCAGCATGCAAGGCTTCGGCTATCGCATATCCCATCCCTTCAAATTGTGCCGTATGTAAAAGGATTTTACTTTGAAACAAATATTCGATCACTTTGGTTCTGGACAAAAGGCCAGTCAAATAAATCGTATCTTCAAGCTTAAGATCGCTTATCCTTTTTTCAAGGAGCGGGCGCTGATGACCTTCACCGATGATTACGGCTTTAAGATGGCGATGCTCTTTTGTGATTTCATGCAAAATATCAATAAATAAGGTGAAATTCTTAACCGTGCTCAACGCGCCTATGCCTATAATATCAATTTGCCGTGGTTGATCATTTCTATAAGACTCAAATAAGCCTTGGTCAAGTCCCCATGGTATGACCGCATCTGTTTTTTTTTGTCTGGTAAATGAGAATTTTGATGCCGCAAAATCAGAACAAGCTGTTAGCATCGTATTTTTGAAATTCAAAAGCCGTAAATAACGGTTATTTTCCAAAACATCTTGTCCCATTATAGAAGCAATTTGTTTTATATCAAATAAATTGGACAAATATTGGCCAATCAATGTGCACTCAGTTAACCAAAAGCTGTGTATAATATCGACCTTTTCTTCTGAATGGATTTTGAAAAATAGAAAGAAAACATGAAGCCATGTCAGAATACGAAAAATATGTTTCCGTTGTCGTCCACCTGCCGAATACACTTTAAGATTGTTCCACAAATAAATGCCAGATGGATAAGGATAGTGGAAGGAAAGTATACAATACCGATTATGCGAATGTTGCATGGCCATATGTTTTATATAAACTTCCAAATATGGAAGGAAGTTTGTTACAGATTCGCTACTTGAAAAGCCTGGAACCAAATAAAGAATATTTAATTTTTTTTTGGTCATACCTTGTTGGTTCTTGCTTTAGTTAATTCACAAAAGATTTTAAATACTATTTCAGGAGAGCGGCGTTTTAAACACTGAATATCACCGAGAGAGCACTCCGGTTGCATACACGATCCGCATTTTAAATCTCCGGAATGTAAGCATACCGAATGCGCCCCAAGAGGCGTAGACCAGTCGTGGCGGCTCGAACCGAAAAGTGCAATTGTGGGAATTCCAGATATCCATGCCATGTGCATTAATCCGGAATCTTCACTGATCATTGCCGAAGTTTCTTGAAGGATGGCGAAGGCCATTCCTATTGACGTTTTAGTCAATAAATTAATTGATCGGAAGGAGGTATTGCTTGATAAAAATTCGACTTTATTTTTTATTCGCTCAGTTCCGAGAAATAAAAATGTAACCGGAAAAGAAGATTCTAACAATCGCATAAATTCCACGTAATTTTCTATCGGCCAATTTCTCGTTTTCCATAGGCCGGCAGGATTAATAACGATTAATAAATCTGTACCATTCCATCCATTTTGAAAAAGGATTTGAGTTGCTTTAGTTTTTATTTCAGGTTTGATAGGACAGCAGAACTCCAAGTTGACAGCCAGGCCAGTTTTTCTAAAAGTATACAAAGTGCGAAGTCCGGCTGGAATTGGTGAAAACCTGTCGAATTCCCCCCATGCGGTGGGATTTAAATATCGACGCATAAGGCGTGAGTACCGGTTCCTTTGTAAATCAATAACAATATCATAAGAATATTTTTGTAACTTTTGGATTTGAAACAATGTTTGCCATAGTTTAATCGTACTATGATGGATGTCAGGGATAATATGAATGCGAGTAAACATACATGGCACTTCGACTAAAGTACGGCAGGATTCTGTAGTCAAAAAATCGATTTCGCAATTCGGAAATAATGTAGATAAGCCAGCACATGAAGGGAAAGTGATGGCAACGTCGCCAATAGCATGAAAGCGAATAATTAGAATGCGCTTTGGATCTGATTGTCGATTCCAGGAATTGATGGACTGAGATTCTTCAAACTGTGACTGATACATTTAAATCTATAAGCTTAGTGTTTTTAAATGAAGAAATACATTCAGTATGGTGACTGATAACAATAGTTGTTTTTTGTTTCCGATCAATAAATATGTTCTTCCATAATCGACTCTCGAGACCATCTTCCAACATGCTGTTGGCTTCGTCTAAAATAAGCACCGGAGGGTCATGTAAAATAGCTCTGGCAATTGCAATCCGCGCTCTTTGTCCACCGCTTAAGTTCAGTCCTCTTTCATTAATGCCAGTTTCTAATCCTTCAGGCATTTGCGAAATCATCTCTTCCAAACAACAGTTGAAGATCGTTTCTTCAAGACGAAGCTTTGAAACAGGCTTGATTGCAAAACAAATATTGTCTCTTAATGTACCACGAAACAGATAAGGATCTTGTCCTACATAGCCTATTTGTGCTCTCAGACGCGATAAATCCCAATTCAGTAATGAAACATCATCGAAAATGATTGCCCCCTCCTGTGGGTAATAAAAACCCATTAATAAGTTGGCAATGGTTGATTTCCCACTGCCAGATGGTCCCTTGATTATTAGACAATCACCTATATCAATATTAGCCGAAAGATTTTTTATTATAGGTCTATTATTATACCCAAAGTTGACGTTTTCAAACTGAATTGCTCCAAGTAGTTCCTTTTCAATTTTATTCGATGTGATTTTCTGCGGTACATCATCGATCAATCTTTTAATTCTTTCAATTGGAGCGGCAATTTTTTTAAAATTAAAAAACAATTTAGCCGAGGATAGCACGCTCATTGCGAGAGTATAGGAATACATATAAAAAGCAATACTTTCGCCAGTTGAAGAAAACAACGTTCCATGATAAGTAAAATAAAAAACGGATAGTAATAATCCTGTTACACATAAGTAAATTATTTGGTTAAACAAGGCTGTATAATTGAAAGAATGTGTTTCATGTGTGTGTGCTTTAAATTGATAATTTTGAAATCGTTTTAGCTCAAAATCTTCTCTGACAAACGCCTTGACTTCTCGGAGCCCTACCAACGTTTCTTCAAATAGCGCATTGGCTTCAGCATGGTCGTCCTGTGTTTTTGCCGCAAATAATTGATTGCGTTTTGCTAGAAAAAAGAGCAAGGGCAAAATAAAAACTGAGAATGATATAACGGTTAGCGTTGCCTTGACATTTAATGTGATCATAAACACGATACATCCGGAACCAAATAAAACATTTCTGTATAATGGGGCGATGATGTCTGGGATAATCAACTGAATTCGACTTAAGTCCTCACTGCATCGAGCAGATAACTCACCTATTTTTTGCTGACGAATAAAATTAACAGAATTGTTCAATAATGTATGATAGAGCTGAATTCTGATTGAATTTCTGAGTGTATTTCCCCATAAAAATAATTGTTTTTCCGAATAATGTGTGCATACAGAAGAAAGAAAGAACAATATAATCATTGATGCGATCAAGACATTAATGGAAACACCAACATAAAAATCAACTGAATACCGATCAGCCATTATTTTTAATAACCATGGATAACTTAAATGGCCTATCGATACAAATGAAAGCAAACCGAATATTTTAAATAAATCCGAATTACTGATATCAAGATTTTTCAAAAGCCAGTAATTGAGGGTATGAGTTGGTGGCTTCATTAGTAGTGAATATTTTTATTTAAAATTGGATAGATTATTTCAAAAATTTTATCGGCAACTATTTGATTGCCCTCCTCGGTGATATGGATATTGTCAATAAAAACGGTTGTAGGGTTTTCGTCAAATATATTACTAATGTTATAAAAATGAAGCGAAGAATCAGTTGTCATCAATTGATTAATCATTGGATACAATTGGCCATCTGGATCGTCCATAACAGGTTGTTTAACCAATCTTTCTTCATCAGTAAGAGTCTTTTTTGTTTGAATTACAGGTTGCCAAAAGCAAATCAATTTGAATTGATAAACTTTCGATAGTTGCTGGAGAAATAAGAAATTTTTTTTGTAATAATCTTTATAAGATAGTGCAAGCGCAGTTAATTGTATGCTGTCAAACGGAGAAGAATCTTTTTTGATAACGTCTAAATTTAGCAATAGAGAGATGCCTTTATATATTTTACTGTGCATAGTAATCCACTCCCAGGATATAAAGCCTATTTGAGAAAAAAACGACCTTTTTCTGAAATCAATCCAATCCTGAAAATGATGAGTAAAAGCGGTTTTGCCCGGTTGATTATAATAATAAGTGAGAAAAACATCGTTAGCCCCATCATAAAATATTACATATTTTGGACGGTACCCATCGCGTAATAAAAAAATAAGTCTTATTATTTCTTGTGTAAAATTATAGCTTTGTTCACCACAATTAAGAGTAGTGATTTTGAATCCCTTTGTTACTATTTTTTGGGAGAGTAGAGAAGGAATTGTTTTTGAATCACGCGCACCGTATCCCCAAATAGTTGAACCTCCGAAAATCAATAAAGTATCCTCAAATAAAGATTCATTCCATGTTTTTCTGAAACCGAGGCTGTCTATATTAATATTTTGACCATGAAATGGTCGGGTGCGTGAATCCAAATATGGCTGATATTCTAGTTCTGTTTCGCGAATTTCGTTAAACATAGATTTTGCCCAGCTTTTATCCTTGTAAGGAGATAAATAAATTCTTGGGTTTATCGGCCCATTCTCCCAACCATGTTTTATAACTACAAGTGCCTGAAGGACTATCTCAATAAGGGTCAACGATAACACGATAGCCATTATCACAAAAAAGAATTTTTTGATCATTGAACTGTTGATTTAGTTGCAATATGTACTGTTAAAATATAATGATCGGCACAGTGGTTAAATGGAAAATAGGCAGATGTTTTTTCATCTAATAAAGTTAACAAACGATAGGCGCGTGGAAATTTTTTGGCAAAATCGTCTAAATAAGGCGGTGGGCTCAACGATGCTAAGCCTTGAAGTTTGATTAATTCGAAGTTTCTTCCGAAAGCTTGCACAACCGATGCCGGTGAATGATAAAAACATTTGAAGTATAAGCCTTCAATATGTGCTGAACTGCCGCCTTTTTTGAATCTTCGCGTGGCCAATTTTAAATGATTTTTTAATACCATCATCATTTCCCATGGACAAATCCGGGGAAGGATGACCCAGGTCACCATTCCACCGGTTCTTAAAAGCCTTGGCAAATGTTGAGTAACAACTTTGAGATCATCGATGCAATTTAGTCCGCCGAAATTTGAAAAAATATAATCAAACGGCTGTTGAGATATCTGATCAAGTTCAGTAAATGAGCACTGCTGGAACGTTATTTGTTTTTCTAATTGATACTGTTGAACTTTGTTTCTTAGCTGCAGAAGCATCCCTTCGGAAATATCCGTTGCATGAACAACATGTCCCAGTTGCGCAAAATGAACGGCGTCGATGCCAGTACCGGCGTTGAGTTCCAGGATTCGCGAGTTCGGTTTCAAAAATGATTCAACATGTTGCCATACCTGCTTACGCATCCATTGCAAAATGGGATTATGGACTTCATAATCATCAAAATAGGTCGATTGACGTGTGAAAGCATCCGCGACAGTTTTAAAATCGATCTCTAAATTTGCAATCGATGGGTCAGGCATGTTTATAGTAAGGGATTAGACGAATTTTAAAAAAGCAAAATCGTAAAAAATGATAAACTGCTCTGGGCATTTTTTTCCATTGCCTCTGCTTAATAATGCGATGCAGCCTGTATTCTGCGTGTACAAACCGGTGAAGAATTTTATAAAAAGCTTTCTCGTAGGTGTTATTGAACATTAGGTCAAGGTCGTCAGAATCTGTCCAATTGCTCTTGTGCCTGAGTTGATCGCGGACACGTTCATAAAACTTCGTTCCCGGCAACGGATACGATACGGAAATGCCAATTTCAGCAGGTAAACATTCACGGATCATTTTACGGGTCAGTTGAATATCAGGCCATGTTTCACCGGTGTAGCCGAATTGAATGAAAAAAGCCACTTCTATTCCGGCTTTTTGTACTTTATCCGTTGCTTCGTAAATCTGCTCTATCCGTGTACCTTTTTCCATAGCATCCAGAATTTTTTGTGAACCGGATTCAGCGCCAATCCAAATCGTTCGGCAGCCGGAGTTTTTCAAATGATTAATAGTATTAGTTTTTAGGAGCAAGTCAGCTCTGGTGAGGCATTTATAGGGGACTACAATATTTTGCTTTTTGCATTCGGATTCAAATAATTCGAGCCATCCTGGTTTCAATCCAAAAATATCATCGGTAATCCACACGTGATCCGCATGATAATTATTTTTTAACTTGAGCAATTGTTGTACGGTTTTGGCAGGCGATTGAGTGTGATAGATCTGACCGTAGATTGGCTTAGCGCACCAATTGCAGTGGTAGGGACAACCGCGAGTTGTCGAAATGTTTAATGAAAAATAGCCGTGATATTTCAGCCAGAGCTTGTGATAGGCTGCGATATCGATCATGGTCAGATCAGGATCGGGGAGTGAATCCAGGTCATCGATCCATTCTCGCTTAGGCGTTGCATGCAATTGTCCGCTATCTAAAAATTTCAAACCGTTGATGGAATGTTTGGCTGTTTCAAAACACTCATTCGAAAAAGCTGCAACCGTTTCCATCAAAGTATTTTCACCTTCTCCAACAATAATTGCATGGCTTCCTTCGAACAAGTAGATAGGAGTATGATCGGTTGCGTCCGAACTGTAAACAATGACGGGCACTTTCAGGGATTTAGCCTTCCGGATCATGTGAAATGCCGCATGCCGCATGTTTGATAAGCACATTTTCGTGAGATAATTGAATTCATCATCATAGATGACCACAAGCTCCGGGCGAAATTCTTCAACGCTTCGGTCAAAAGCTTCTAATGAAGACGCCATCATTCCATCGACGCATTGAACATTATGTCCCTGGTTACGTGCCAGCGTCGCCGCTATCAAAGTACCAAGCGGAGGATACGGCATTTGCCGTTGCATCTCTTTGGGATCGAAAATGCGAAAATAGGATTGACTGAAGAGAATTCGCATATTAATTGTTTATTTGTTTCCGAATCGTTTCATAATAATTAATATCCCATCGCGTTGAAACATCCTGATGACATTGGAAACGCAGTTTGCGTTCTTCCTCGGATAATTCAGGATGCCGTTTAGACCAGATGAACTGCCACATATTCATCAACTTTTTGTCGATTTGATCGAGCGGTAAAACTAAGAAACATTTTTCTGTGAACCATTGAAACAGTGATTGTCTTGATGAGATCAACAGTGTACGATTCTCATCGAAACGCCAATTAGGTAAAAAGTTGAAAATCCACTGATTGGCTTCGTTAAACTGTCGGAAGATTGCCTGATTCCAAAGAGGAATCACGGTTGACGTCTCAATAGCTGTGTATATATTACGCTGCTCTATAGACAAAGCTTTTTCAGAAATAATGAAATTAAAACAGCAGTATTTATTGTAATTCAGGAGGAAGAGTTTTTTAAAAATCGTAAATAACGTTCGGCAAATCCACACTCGGCTCGGTGCAGTGACGATCAGCAGATCAATGTCTGAGTTTTCGTACGCCACATTTTTTGAGAGGCTTCCGGTCAGGAAAACGGCCCGAACAAACGGAAAACGCTTAAATAAGTGAGCAACCCAACGCGCACGTTTCTGCAGAATTTTGGCTAACGCTTCCCGGTTGTTGCGTTCCTGAATTAAATGCGCTGAACGGCCGGGTAAAAAGTAAAATTGTTCGTGTTCTTGAATAAGATCCATGCCAACCATTGTATCAAGCATTGACTGCACATCGGTTTCAGTGACGGAATTGGTCGGCAAAGTTGCAAAAATTTCGCGGCTTGCCAGAGGATGGCGAAATACATCAAAATAAGACAAAGTATGTAAAATACTTCGTTGGAGTTCTTCAGACATGCGTCTTCCTTAGCTGGACTTTGATATGATTGAGGCACAAAAAATCGATAGGAATTCTAAAGTGCAGTATTTATTAGATATATACTAAACAATGAAAATGAATACAATAGGAATTTTCTAAACATGTGGGTGATAAAGCTAACTTGAATCAAATCTATAAATGATTTATACTGTTGGGTAATGTTATTGACCATTTTGTTCTACAAAAAAATAATTCCGACGGTTGGATGTCAATCGTTTAAGAACAAATTATTCAGGAAGCTTTGATGTTTCTTTAGAATCATTCATAAGAGTATGAATTTTACTGAGCAAATCAAGTCGAAAGCTCTCAAGATCGGTTTTCATAAAGTCGGAATCGCCCCTGCCGAAAAAATTGATACCGTACCGTTACTTGAAGAGTGGTTATCACGTGGTTATCACGGTACAATGAGTTGGATGGAACGCAACCGTGATAAACGTGAAGATCCTCGTGTAATACTTCCTGGAGCTCATTCAATTATTTGTGTTGCGTTAAATTATTATACGTCTACTCCCATTCCTGACGACCTATCGGTCGGAAAAATTTCCCGCTATGCATGGGGGGATGATTATCACGAAGTTGTGAAGAATAAGTTGCATCGATTGCTTGATGCGATTCAAGAAATGGATCCTTCGATTGAAGGCAAATGTTGTGTCGATACGGCGCCGGTCATGGATAAATATTGGGCAGCCAAAGCAGGCATCGGATGGCAGGGGAAACATTCTAATGTCATCACGCGCGAAATGGGTTCATGGGTTTTTCTCGGTGAAATCATCGTCAATAAATCTTTGGAATATGATGAGCCGGCGGTTGATTTTTGCGGTACGTGCCGGCGGTGTATCGACGCTTGTCCGACACAGGCCATTACTGAACCATATGTCGTGAATTCAGCCCGCTGCATTTCCTATCTCACTATCGAACATCACGGTGAAGTTCTGCCGGATCTGCCAATGCAAAATTGGATTTATGGCTGCGACATTTGTCAGGACGTCTGTCCGTGGAATAATAAATTTTCGAAACCAACAGATGTCGAACCATTTAATCCGCGTATGGAGAACATTAATCTTCCTTTGGATGAACTGGTTTCGATGAATCCAGAATCATTTCAAAAGCGATTCAAGAAGAGCGCCGTTAAGCGAACCAAATTTTCCGGATTTAACCGCAATATAAGGCACGTCATGAATCAAGCTAACAAAACAGTTTCAAACGAATGATTGCTTGACTTTTAGTCTGTAATTTGCATAACTTCACAGAATCAATTTAGATCTTATATTTTTTGCCAAATTTATAACTTCATAACTGTTCGGAGTACATTCGATAAATTCAGGAGCACTTTGTTATGGCCAAAAAAACCAAAAAGAAAGCAGTTAAAAAAGCCAAGCCTGTGAAAAAAGCAGTAAAAAAAGCGGCAAAAAAAGTTGTGGCGAAAAAGACCAAATCTGCCAAAAAGGTTAAGAAATCAAAAGCTTCACGCTCGCCCAAACTTTCTCCCGAGCAATTAACGATAAAAGTTCAGAACAAAGTCGAAGGTTTTCTCAAGAAAATATATAAAGGCTCTTTTGAAAAACATGAAGACGGCCGCTTCCTTGCTTTTGAAGGCTCTACAGCCGTCCAAACCGTCATTCGTCCGTGGCATGATGATGACGTGATGGTCGAGTCTTTTTCGTATGTCGTACAAAATGCCAATATCGACGACAATCTGATGAAATTTTTGTTAAGAGAAAATGCCGTCATTCATTTCGGCGCTTTTGGATTAACGTTTGACGGAACGATTATCTTCAGCCATTCTTTAGCCGGCGCTCATTTGGATGAAAATGAATTTACGGCGTCGATCAAATCGGTTGCCCGCATTGCGGATTATTATGATGAACGTATCGTACAGATGGCCGGAGGTATGACGGCACGCGAAGCAATGAAGCAAGGCATCATGTAATATTGGTTAATATGAATAGGTTTTAATAACGACCAGCGAAGGTGTACTTCGCTGGTTTTTTTATGATTTTTCTTTTTCAATGGCTTAATCACTTCTTGACAAACGGCTTCTGATTGATTTAACATTTGGAGTATCCATGAACCTATGGTTTAGAATGATTCGGATTTTTATTAAATCGCTCTTTGTTAAGCAAATTGGTATTTTTGATTCAAGCAAAGTTCGTTTTCGTTGCTGGCCCAACGACCTGGATGTCAATATGCATATGAATAACGGTCGTTACCTGACGCTGATGGATTTGGGACGCACGCATTTTATGTCCGAATTAAAAATATTATGGCAATTACCCAAAAAGAAATGGTTTCCGGTTGTCGGAGCGGTCGATATTCAATTTCTAAAATCGATTGACCCGTTTCAATCATTTGACATCGTGACCCAACTATTAACATGGGACGAAAAATGGTTCTACATTGAACAGCGTTTTGAACGAGACGGAAAAGTATGTGCAAGGGCTGAATTGCGGGCGTTATTCTTAGGAAAAGGAGGACGAATTGCGCCGCAGGAAGTGGCCAAACTTGCTGTCAACGACGTACCGGAACCTCCGGTTCATCCGGTTACAACGCGATGGGAAAAGTAAAAAATCACGCCGTGATTTTAATTGACATTTTGGGGGTGAATGGTTATTTTAAGCCGCAATTTTTGAAACATTGTTTTTAGAATTTTTCAGAAATAAATTATGCCCGAGCCTTACGCAATTTGAGGCAGTGAACCCCGCCAGGTCCGGAAGGAAGCAACGGTAAGCTTTACCTTGGATGTGCCGTAACCAGCTTGGGCTTTATTTTAAAATCGAATTTTTACCGGTTTTAGAGTTTTTATGTCATACCTAGTCATTGCCCGTAAATGGCGCCCGATGGTTTTCGAAGATGTTGTAGGACAAGAGCATGTCACTACTACCTTAAAAAATGCCATTGCTACGAATCGTTTGGCGCATGCATACATATTTTCCGGGCCTCGCGGAGTCGGGAAAACGACGTCAGCCCGCATTTTGGCGAAAGCCATCAATTGTGAAAATGGAGGGCCGACTCCCACGCCATGTAATCAATGTGTGAGTTGCCAGGAAATTACTTCCGGACGAAGTCTGGACGTTTTGGAAATCGACGGCGCGTCGAATCGCGGCATCGACGAAATACGCAATTTGCGCGATACAGTCCGGTTCATGCCCATGCGCGGCGGCCATAAAATTTACATCATTGACGAATTTCATATGATCACAAAGGACGCATTCAATGCGCTCCTGAAAACGCTCGAAGAACCTCCCGAGCGCGTGATTTTTATTTTTGCAACGACGGAACCGCATAAAGTTTTGCCGACGATTCTTTCGCGTTGCCAACGGTTCGACTTCAAACGCGTTCCAACGGCCAAGATGGTCGATCGGATGCGTTATATCTGTAAGGAAGAGGGGATCACCGTCGATGATGAATCACTCTTTTCCATTTCACAGATGGCGGATGGCGGTATGCGCGATGCGATGACGCTGCTGGACCAGGTAATTTCATTTTGTGGAATGAATGTGTCGGTCGATCAGGTGCGCCAGGCGCTCGGATTGATCAATCAGCAGATGTATTTTGAACTGATCGACGTCATTCGTCAGCGCGACGTCAAAAACATGTTCGAATTTGTCGCCAAAGTATTGGATTCCGGCTGGGATATTACGGAATTTCTTCACGGATTTCTCGAGCATCTGCGTAACGTGCTCGTTGCCAAAACATGCGGACGCCAGTCGCTGACCGAAGTTTTTGAAGCATACCAGGAAAAATATTTCCAACAAGGCCGGCATTTCAGCGAAACCGATCTGATGCGCATGATGAACTTAGTTTCCGATACCATTCAAAAGATAAAATGGAGCGTAAAACAGAAATTCGTATTCGAATTGGCGCTCATGAAGTTACTTCACATGGATAGCAGCGTCCAGCTTGGAGAGTTACTACAGCGTCTGGATCGCATCGAAAACGGCGCCAAGACTGGTTCACCTTCCGTCAGTGAACCAGAAAAAAAAAATGATAAACTGAACGAAAATACGAATATTGTTGCCGCAACCCCGCCTGTTTTGCCTGTACAACAGAAGACCAATCATCCGAATTCCTCGTCCGAAGTTCAAAAAACTTCCATTGCTATAACCGATATCGAATCCCGATGGAATGAAATTGTCTCACGCGTCAAAACCGAAAAAATACGGGTTGGCGCTATTTTAGAAGAAACATTTCCGCACGATATTGTCAATGACACGCTCCTCATAGGCTTCAAGAATGATGAATTGCATGACTTTCATGCTGAAATTATCAATAAAGAGAAAGATTATCTGACGCAAGTGCTGCAGGGTTTCATTGGGAAAAAAATCCGAGTTAAATGCGATCTTGAATTAACGCCTATCGATTTACGGATCGCGGCGCCACAAGAAACGCAGGATTCGCTGTTCAACCATTATCCGACCATCGATGGTGAACAGGCTGAAGAACGTTTACCGAAAATTTCAACCACTGTGTCTCCGGAAGAACAAAGCCAGATTTTTACATATTTACGCGAATTGGAACAACAAAATCCTTTAAAAAAAGTCATTGAAATGCTTGACGGCGAGTTGGTCAATGTCGACTTTAAGAAAAACTGATTGCCGGATTGGACAAAAAGCTTGAAACTAATTCGAATATCAATATCTTAGCGTATTCAGAAAGGGTATCTATGAAGGGTTTGGATATGAAAAGCCTCATGAAAGAGGCTGAAAAAATGCAAAAACAATTTGAAAAACAGCAGGCGGAATTGGAAAACGTCACGGTGGAGGGTTCTTCCGGCGGCGGCGCCGTCACCGTGGTTGCAACCGGCAATGCCAAAATCAAATCCATTCACATCGAAAAAGACGTGGTTAATCCCGATGATGTTACCATGCTTGAAGATTTGGTATTATCCGCCGTTAACAATGCTCTGCACAAAGCTGAAGATATGGCCAACCAGGAAATGAATAAAGTAACCGGCGGCATCCTGCCGGGCATGAAGCTCAAATAAGTCATGCAATACACGTCGCAAGCGCTTGAAAAATTGATCCACGAATTATCCAAACTGCCCAGCATCGGACGGAAAACCGCTCAACGTCTTGCTTTTCACCTTTTGAAGCAACCGAAGGAAGAAGTGTTGAGTTTGTCCCAGGCACTGATCGATATTAAAGATAAAATCGGGCGCTGTTCGGTTTGTTTTAATATCACAGAAACGGATCCGTGTTCCATCTGTACGCATCCGCGCCGCGATCGTCATGTGATTTGTGTGGTTGAAGAAGCGAATGATGTACTGGCCATCGAACGTACGGAACAATTTCGCGGCCTGTATCATGTTTTAGGCGGATTACTTAACCCGCTCGATGGTATTGGACCCGGTGATCTTCGTATTGCGGAAATTTTACCGCGATTGACCGCGGATGTTAAAGAAATTATTCTGGCCATCAATCCGAACGTACAAGGCGACGCGACCGTGATGTTTATTGCCGAAAAATTAAAAAATTATCCGGTGAAGGTGACGCGGATAGCCCGTGGAATTCCCATTGGCAGCGATCTTGAATTTGCCGATATGACGACATTGACGCGTGCTTTGGAAGGCCGCGTTAATCTGTAATTAAATCAGGATCATTAATGATTAGTAAAGATCACTATGATGTGGTTGTAGTAGGTGCAGGACCCTCCGGTAGCACTATGGCCCGGTATGCGGCCAAAAACGGAGCGCGCGTGCTGCTGCTTGAAAAAGACCGTGAAGTAGGAGTGCCGGTGCGATGCGCTGAAGGTGTGGGTGCCAAAGGCATTTTGCGGGTGCTCGATTACGTCGATCCCAAATGGATCGCTGCAACGATCACGGGATTTCGCCTTGTGGCACCGAACGGAACGGCTGTGGATGCGCGTTGGGGAGACAGCGGGTATTGTCTCGATCGACGCGTCTTCGATTACGAACTGGCCAACATGGCTGCCAAAGAAGGAACGGAAGTCGTCACAAAAGCATATGTCACGGGACTTCTGAAAGATGATAACGGTAAAGTGATCGGTGTCAAAGTCAAACATATGGGCGTTGATATCGATGTTCGCAGCGGAATTGTTGTAGGCGCGGATGGCGTCGAATCGCGTATCGGGCGATGGGCGGGTTATAACACATTTACCAAAATGATTGACATGGAATCGTGCGCGCAATTTACCATGGCCGATCTTAACATCGATCAGGACACTTGCGAATTCATTTTTTCAACGAAGAGAGTTCCGGGCGGTTACATTTGGGTTTTTCCGAAGGGGGACCGCACAGCCAACGTCGGCATCGGCATTTCGGGCGATTATTCCGGCAAACGCTCGGCGCTGAGTTTTCTGAAAGATTTTGTGGAGGAACGGTTTCCAGGCAAACCGATTTTATCGACGTTGTGCGGCGGCGTACCCTGTGCCATGACGCGTAAAAAAATCTCCGGCGATGGTTTTATGCTCGTTGGTGATGCCGCGCATCAGGTCAATCCGATTTCGGGTGGCGGCATCGTTTCCGGCATGTACGCCGGAATGCTGGCGGGTAAAACGGCGGGTCAAGCATCCCGCGAACGTGATTTCTCAGCTAAACGATTATATGAATACGATCGCGAATGGCATTCGACAATAGGCAAAGATCACGAACGTTTTTACCGTATCAAAGAAGCTGTTTTTGATTTTACCGATGATCAGTTCAATAAACTGGCCGTGGAAGTATTGAAAATCCCGATGCAAGACCGCAGCCTGATGCGAATTTTCAAAGCTGCCCTGAAAGCAAAACCCAAACTTATTTTTGACGTGATCAAACTTTTTACGTGATATGATGCATTCCAAACTCGCATTCGGACATGTTGTGGACAGCGCTCCCGGGCGGGCGCTGGTGTTATTTGATACACGGTTGCACATTCCGCCGCCGGTTTTCGGAAGTCTTGTAAAAATTGATGACGGCATCGGCTGGATTTACGGTTTTATCTGTAATGCGATTGTACGCAATGCGGAAACTCCCGGTAATCGGCCTTTTACTTTTCATACGGAATTACAAATTCTGTTGATCGGTTCACGATCCAAGAAACATCCGGACGAATTGCCCCAGCCACTTGCTCATGATCACGTACCGACCAAAAAATCACCGGCGTGGGTGTGCTCGGAAGAAGACTGGTATCCTTTCACGGTCGAGACCAATTTTATTAAAATCATTTTTGAGAATACGTGCCAGGCACCAGTCGATACTTTGATCGCAACGATTGTCAGACGTTTAGCGTCCATCTATCCCGATCCGCATAATTTTCTGATACGCGTCGGAAAAGAATTATCACAGCTGGCACCCAAAGAACCGGAGCGCATTCAAGTCCTTCTTCAGAATATTTCGTATTCATTCACATCAAAACTTATTTAACCATGTCTGATGTATTGATCCGATTACGGGAGTCGGTAGAATTTGTCCGGACGAAAATTTCATCGAGCCCTTCCATTGCAATTATTCTTGGCTCCGGGTTAGGTCCTTTTGCCGATATGCTAGAACAGGCCACGTCGGTTCGTACGTCTGAAATACCTCATTATCCTCTGTCGACTGTCGAGGGTCATTCGGGAGAACTGGTGTTTGGTAAAATTCACGGTAAAGATATTCTGGCCGTCAAAGGCCGCGTGCACTATTACGAAGGCTATTCGATGGAACAAGTAACGTACGCCACGCGGATGATGCATTTTCTAGGTATACGATCACTGATCGTTACCAATGCTGCGGGTGGATTGAATCCACGATTTGCGCCGGGCGATCTGATGTTTATTACGAGTCATGTCAATTATTTTTTTGATAATCCGTTGCAGGGAATGAATGTCGATAGTCTGGGTCCGCGATTCCCGGATATGGAAGAGGATTATGATCGCGCCTATATCGATATGGCCGAATCGATCGCATTGGAATTGAAAGTTCGTACGCAACGCGGCGTTTATTGCGCGCATTCGGGCCCGACTTATGAAACCAAATCCGAAGTAAAAATGTTTCAGAAAATGGGTGTTGACGCCGTCGGCATGTCGACGATCCCGGAAGTAATCGTCGCGCGGCATCAGGCTATGCGTGTTTTGGGTATCAGTTGTATCACAAATCTTGGCACCGGTATCAGCACAACGCCGCTCAGTCACCAAGAAGTTACGGAGACGGCGAATAGAGTCAAAGAATCGTTTCAAAACCTGATTTCAGAAATCATCCGAAAAATGTAACCGGAGGTGTGTATGGTCAAATTATTTCAGCCATCGCCTGCGTTAGCGATGCTGCGGCTAGGTGTGAGTTCGGTTTTCATCATTCACAGTATTACGCGGATGTATTTAGGTACGGTTGGCGGATTCGGCGAATTCCTTGGAGGACAAGGATTCCCGCTAGGTACGATATTGGCCTGGTTCATCACACTGAGCGAATTAGTCGGTGGCGTTGCGCTGGTTGTCAATCTTTATGTGATGCCGCTGACCATTTATTTTGTATTTCAAATGATTATGGGAATCGTGTTGGTGCACCGTCATTACGGGTGGTTTGTGGTCGGCGCGGGAAACGGCGGAATGGAATACAGCGTTTTGATTATTGTGGTGTTGTTGACGGTGCTTTTCACGCATAAGAAGAAGTGAGAATATGGATACTTTGTTCAACGTTCTGCGTGAAATTCGGCCAACATATGCCATCGTGGATTTAGGCGCGCTCGATCACAATATCCGGCAAATTCGCGGTCGTGTCGGATTTAAAAAAATCATGGCGATTGTCAAAGCCAATGCGTACGGGCACGGCATTCTGGAAGTTACGCAGCAAGCGGTTCGGAGCGGCGTCGAATATATCGGCGTTGGGTTTTTGGAAGAAGGTATGTTTCTTCGTCAACATGATGTCGAAGCCCCGATCCTTGTGATGGGTGGTATTCTCGGTTATCAGGTGAAAAAATTCATTCAGAACGATCTGGAGATTACTGTCTCATCGCTCGAGTTGGCGCAGCATATTAACGATGAAGTAAAGAACACGAAGGCGCGCGTTCATCTGAAGATTGATACGGGAATGGAACGTATCGGCGTATCGCATCGCCATGCCGTAGAATTTGTTACGCGTGTCGCGCGGCTTCCGAATATCGAAATCGTTGGAATCTATTCTCATTTTGCAACGGCGGACGATGAGGACAAATCGTTTGCACATACTCAATTTGAACGATTTAACGACGTGCTCGATACATTGAAAAAGAATGGTATTGAAATTCCGATCAAACATATGGCGAATAGCGGGGCCGTTGTCGATCTTCAGTCCAGCATTATGGACATGGTGCGCCCGGGAATTGTCCTCTACGGAATGACGCCGTCATCGCACATGAAAAATAATTTGTTACTGAAACCAGTGATGACTCTAAAATCCAAAGTGGTTTTTCTCAAACGTGTTCAAGCCGGCACCGGCATCAGTTATGGATTGAAATATTATACTAAGCGTGAAACCAGTATTGTCACAATTCCTATTGGATACGGTGACGGCTATTCACGTTTGTTGACCAATAAAGCCGATGTCTTGATCCGCGGAAAACGGTATCCCGTCGTAGGCGCCGTATGCATGGACCAACTGATGGTGGATGTCGGCGATGACCGAATCAATATAGGCGACGAAGTGATTTTGATCGGCCAGATGGGCGACGAAGAAATCACGGCCAATGACATCGCCGATAAGATGGGCACGATTCCGTACGAAGTAACCTGCATGATCAATGCCCGCGTGCCTCGCGTTTATATCCATGCTTGACAATGTTACGCGTTTTAAATATCATTACACCGAAATTTTTTAATACATTACTGATGGCATGAAGCGAATTTATTTAGACCACAGCGCAACCACGCCTGTCGACAAACGTGTGTTGGAAGCCATGCTTCCATTTTTAACCGAAGAATTTGGCAATCCTTCGAGCTTGCACAGTTTTGGGCGGGCAGCGAAAGTAGCGCTTGAAGAAGCGCGCCAGAAGATCGCTTCGGTCATCAATGCTTCTCCGGGCGAAATCGTTTTCACGAGCGGCGGTTCGGAGGCGGATAATCTTGCTATTGCCGGCGTTGCACGCGCTCATCGGGAAAGAGGAAACCATCTAATTGCCAACCGGATCGAACATCATGCTGTATTACATATTTTCGAAGAACTCGAAAAAGAAGGATTTGAGGTCACGTACGTCGAATGTGATCAATATGGAATGATTTTACCCCAAACAGTTGAAGCGGCCATTCGACCGGGTACAACTCTGATTTCGATCATGCACGTAAACAATGAAGTCGGGACGATCAATCCGGTTCAGGAAATCGGTTCCATCGCAAAAAACAGGAATATTTTATTTCATACTGACGCTGTGCAGAGTTTCGGCAAATTACCGCTGGATGTCAAAACCATGCCTATCGATCTGATGTCGATGTCGGCGCACAAAATTTATGGTCCAAAAGGTATCGGGGCTTTGTGGGTAAGACGTGGCGTGAAGGTGATGCCGATTTTATACGGCGGTTCGCAAGAACGGGGTCAGCGTGCCGGAACGGAAAATATTGCAGGAGCCGTTGGATTTGGAAAAGCAGCTGAGTTGTGCAGATTGGAAATGAACGCTGAAATACCGCGCTTAAAAAAAATGCAGACTCTTCTTTGGGATGCGATACAAAAAGAAATTCCCAATGTCCGTCTGAACGGGCATCCCGAACAGCGATTACCCGGACATCTGAATGTTTCCTTCAACAACGCAGCAGGTGATGAATTGTTGATTCATCTCGATCTCAATGGGATAGCCGTATCGACGGGGTCAGCTTGCACATCCGGTGCTGTTGGATTGTCGCACGTGTTGAAAGGTATGAACATTGAACCTCAATACGGCAGGGGAGCCGTAAGAATGACGCTGGGACGATCGAGCAAAGAAGAAGATATTCCGACGATCATTGATGCATTAAAAAGCAGCCTCGTTAAACTATCCAGCGAATGAACTTCATTTAACGATCATTAATTTCTGCACGACAGCATTGCCGTCCACTACGATGCGATAGAAATACACTCCTGAAGCAACATCCTTTCCAGCCAGATTTTTTCCAAGCCAGGTTTTGGTTACCGTTTGATTAAACGAAATCGATTCGTTTTTTGCCAATTCAGTAACTTTTTCGCCCAGAACATTATAGATACTGAGCGAATAAGAGGAATTGGTCAGTGATTTGAATGAGAACGAAACCGTGGCGTTGGCCGGATTAGGAAAGCTTTTAATATCGATAAGAGGAATACTGGATCCGCTTGGAGAATAATTAATAAGGCGTACAGCATCGGGAATACCATAACCGATTTCGTTATCCGGGCCCGAAGCCAGTGAAGAAGTTTTACGGAGGGCATCGTAGAGTTGTTTTGACGACCAGTCAGGATGTGCTTCCAGCGCCAGTGCGGCCAAACCAGCGACGAGTGGCGTTGAGAGGGAAGTGCCGTCAAAATTGTCATAGCCCGAATCATCGTTCACGGCAACAACGCGTACGAACCTGCCGAGCGCCGACACATCCGGTTTTTTACGCCCGTCGGCTGTCGGGCCGTACGAACTAAAATTAGCTTTCGAGCTGTCGCCATTGACGGCGCCGACGGCGATCATTTTTTTTCCGTCGGATGGCGTTCCGAGATAACGCGCGCCACGGCTTCCCATATTGCCGGCGGAATTAAAAACCAGGACGCCTTTATCAAAAGCGATATTGGTCGCTAACGTGGTGAGCGCCGTTTTTCCGTTAAGATCGGATAAAGAATAATTATCGACGGAATTCTGAAATTCATCGAAAAAACTAATTGAACTGCTGACGATATCGGCGCCTTGTTCTTCTAACCATTCCAGTCCTTCGATCCATTGATCTTCCTCGGCTTTCTCGCCGATCCCATCATCATCTTCCGTTCGTGCCAAAAGGAAAGTGGCGCCAAATGCCGTCCCGATCAGATGTCCGCCGGCATAACCGGCAATGGTCGATAAAACCTGCGTTCCGTGACTACTGCCGCCTTTCGATCCAACCGGTTCGGAAACGTCCGTGTCATTTTCAATAAAATCGTATTGTCCTGCAACTTTAATACTGTCGAAAGCCTCATGAGTAAGATTGAATCCTGTATCGATCATGCCGATCAATACGCCCTTTCCCGAATAACCTAAGATATGCGCATTGACGACATTGATGGTGGCATTTTGTTTCTGTGATGCGCCGTATTGCAGATTAAGAGCGGATGAGGATTGATTCCGCGATCGCGTAACATTGTCCTTTACACCGTTAGCAACCAAACGAATGGATTTAACGAACGGCAATTGTTTGACGGTATTAACACCGGATGCATCGAGATAAGCCGTGACAGCATTGAACCATTTGGATCGGCGTTGAATAATAATTCCTGAAGACTCAATTTGCGCAATATACGATGCATCGATCGGGAGATCGTATTCATCGGCGATATCAATGGACGCATTTTTTAAACGGCGTTGAACGGTGCGTTCGGGGAGGTTTTCGACGATAGATTTTTTTAAAACAGTATTATTGGGTTTATCGCTAAAAAAAATCCAGTATTTATTGGACTGCGAGATGGCTGTTTCGTGAATTAAAACGATCAAAACGCATGCGATGAGTTTCATTCAACGTCCTTACTTGCACAGAGCGTATATTTGTTCGTCTGTCAAAACGGTTGTAGCCTGTTTAGCCGCATTAAATATTTTTTTGACCAATTCATCACGGGGCTCTATTTTGCGGCGTTTGAGCCAGAAAATCACATTCGATTCTCCGGAAAGCGGGCCGATTTCAATCACTTGTTCGAGCCCAAACATTCCGGCGGGCACGCTGGAATAAACGCGGTCGACCAGTTCCATATCGCCTTTGTTGAGCGATTTTAAAATTGCTGCGGCATGGACGCCCGTGCCGGTACGGAATGCATCACGTCCGAAAATCGGATAATTCCACGGAATGGCAATGCCGGTATAATCGGAAACTTTTTTGCAATACTGCGGCAACATGGAAAGATCGTTATCGATCCATTTTTTTAGTTTAAGGTTGACCATCAATTGGTCCATCTGCACATTGCCGACGCGTTCGCCGACGCCGATGCCTGTTCCGTGAATTCTGTGCGCACCGGCCTGAATGGCATTGAGGGCGTTGGCTACGGCTAATCCGCGATCGTTGTGTCCGTGCCAGTCGATTTTGACGTTCTCACCGGTTTGATCGATAATTTCGCGCATGAAATTGACAATGCGATGGATGCCTTCTTGTGTAGCATGTCCGACCGTATCGGAAATACATACACGCCGCGCTCCACAGCGAATGGCCGTCTGGTATAATTTTTTGATGTCATCCGGATGCGCTCGCGTCGTATCTTCGGTCACAAACATGACGTCGAGCCCGTTTTGTACGGCATACGTTACAGCTTCCTCGGTATATTTTAGTAATTGATCGATCGACCAACCTTCGGCGAATTGGCGAATAGGGCTGGATCCGATGAACGTACAGGCTTCGATTTTGATGCCGGCTCGCTGGGACGCTTCGATGATCGGTGTAATGTCGGCTTTCAAAGTTCGTGCAGCGCAATTGGGAACAATGCCCATTTTGTGTGCAACGATTTCTTTAGCCAGTGCGACTACATGCTCGAGAACGTGTGGCCCGGCGCCCGGTAGTCCGATATCGGCGGAGTGAATGCCGAGCTTTTCCATCAAATGGAGTATTTCGATTTTTTGCTCGATCGACGGCGTTTTGACCGAAGGAGACTGCAAGCCGTCTCGCAACGTTTCGTCGTTCAGTTCGATATGCTGCGGCGGGCGATTACCCGGCAACGCCTCTTCATTCCAATCGTAAATTAATTGGTCAAGATTCATAGTTATAGGTTGGGTTGGGTCTTGTATAAAAATCTAATAAATAACTTCGTAAATTTCGATCGGCTTACTTTTACCTTTGACCATGATCGGGTCTAATTTTTTAGCTTTGACACGTTCACTGACTTTGTCATAGGTTGCTTTACTGATCAAAACTTGTCCGCCCGCCGCACTGCCCTGAAGGCGAGACGCAAGATTGACGTTATCGCCGATTGCAGAATATTCCATACGTTGATCCGAGCCGATATTTCCGACAACGACATGGCCCGTATTAATACCTATTCCTACGCGCAATGGTGGTTTGCCTAGCTTTTCCTGCTCCTGATTAAAAAGCACCAGGTCTTTGAGCATATCCACCGCGGCCATGATGGCATTGTACGCGTCGTCACCGGTTGAAGCCGGCGCTCCGAATAACGCCATGATGGAATCTCCCATAAATTTATCCAACGTGCCGCCGTGTTTAAAGATGATATTGATCATGCGCGTAAAATAACGATTGAGAATTTCAACCATGTCTTCGGGGCTCATGTTTTCGGATAACGTGGTAAAACCCCGCACGTCGGCAAAGATCAGCGTCACTTCACGGCGTTCCGGAATAAAACGGAAGTTGCCGTTATCGTCATTGCTTATAATCATTTCGGCGATCTGTTTCGACACATACCGCTCGAGAGCGTTTTTTAAATTTTCTTTGCGGCGGCGGTCTTCATATAATTTGGCGTTCTCGATAGCAATCGCAGCATGATTGGAAAAGGCTTCCAGTAATTCCACGTCGCTTTTGGAAAACACATTGGACATTACATTGGAGCCGACGTACAAGACGCCGATAACTTTTTGATCTTTATTTTTAAGAGGGGAACAGATGACGGAGCGAATGTGATGAGAGATGATACTTGCGCCGTCCTGAAAACGATCGTCATTTTGTGCGTCGGATGTCAGTACACTCTGGCATGTTTCGGCAACTTTTTTAGCAATCGTTTTGCTGAATGTCGGAGACGACTGGCTGAATTCATCCGATTCGATCTTGCGGGAGATTTTAGGGACGAGTTCTTTGGCATCATCGTAAAGCATGATGAATCCGCAATCGGCGTTCATAACTTTCAGCGCAAGGTCGATAATGGTACTGAGCAATTCTTCTTCATCGAAGATCAGATTGATGATTTTGCCGATTTCATACAACGTGTTGAGTTTTTGCTGAAATCTTTCCGATTCCTTGAGTTGATCTTTGAGAATAACCAATGCATGTTCGATCTCGACGCACTGAGCCAGAACTTTATTGGTATCGGTTTTAGGCGCAGAAACAAGCGTTTTAAGCAGATTGATCATCTCCATCAATTGTGCCGAATTGAATCGATCGGCATACCCGGTGTCGTCAGGCCGCAGGCGAATGATCGAAAAATCGGTTGCGGAAGGTTTTTTCTTTTCTTTGCCAACTTGTACCGTTGCGCTGTCGTCCACGAGGAAAACAAAATCCATTCCGCCGAGATTGACGTGATCGTTATGGAAAATTTCAACGGTTCCATTAATACGTTTACCGTTCACGGACGTACCGTTAGTGCTGCCGAGGTCGTGGGCGAAAAACTGTGCTCCGCTTTTCACGATTTTGGCGTGATTGCCGGATACCATCATGTTGGAGATCAAAATATCGTTATCGGTGCGGCGGCCGATAGTCGTCTCGGCTTTTTCAAGAGGATAGCGGTGGGAAACAGTTTCTTTATCGACCAAAACTAATGAGGCCATTGTAAATTTCTTCCTGTTTTATTTACTCATGCTTTTCTTAACTTCGTCAAAGATCGGTGTCCAGATCGGGTTGCCATATTCTCCTTTGTCGAGTTCAAAGCTTTTATTCAGATGAAAAGCCTTTTTGAAAGCGTCTTTAGACGCATCTGTTTTTTTCTGAATGGCATAAATAAAAGCCAGATACTTATAACTTTGAATTTTATTATCGAGTGCCAGGTCAATTTTTTTTAATATTACATTAAAATATTTCAATGCTTCGTCGTAGTTACGTTTTTCGTAATGGTCCTTAGCCGTTGCAAACAGATCATTGCCACTGATGCTCAGAAGGCCAAATTGTTTTTGTGCGTCTTCGAAAGCTGGGGTCCAGTAGGGATTACCCATTTCCGCCTTGTCGAGAGTGAAACTTTTGTCGAGAGTAAATGCTTTCAGAAATTCATCGGCTGCTTCGGCATTTTGTTTCTGAATCGCGTAGATAAAAGCGAGATGTTTGTGCAATGTTACCATTTGCGCTGTCGACAATTTTTTTGATGTGGATGCCTGAGTAAAAGACTGCCGGGCTTTGTCGTAGTCACGCTGTTTGTACGATTCGATGCCTTGATTGAATA
>JAIBAF010000006.1 GCA_019695335.1 bacterium | reverse complement strand
CCGGGCAGGTAGTTCTGAACTAAGTAGTCAACCACCTGCGTTGCCGGGAACGCCTTCAATGCGCCTTTTTCCAATGATCCGACAAGGCCATAGACCTGCTGGGCCGCTTGAAGTGCGGGCACTTGTTTCTTGAACGAATTGACGATCAGGTTTTTGATGTTATCCGAATTCATCACGCGAATTTCCTTTTGCTGGTTCTCAATTTGCCTGTTTTCAGGTACCGTGTTTTGAGGTTTTGCATTAACCAAATCTTTAACCGCTTTTAATCCTTCGACAACTTCAGAGAGCGGGCTTTTGGGCTGCTCTTCCGCTTCATCGTCTTCTTCCTCTTCTTCGTCACTGGGTAATTGCCCAAGTTCCACTTGAAGCATTTCGGCTTTGGCTTTCCATTCATCGCGTTCTTTTTCGATGTTCCGGAACATAGTATCCATCGTTCCCATTGCGGTTTTAGCGGATTCCTGACCGGCCTTGAATCCGTTTTGATAAGCATCCGAGAGTGCTTGACCCGACGCGCCGGTATCTTTGCCCAATAGTGTCATGAGCATCGTTTGAAACTGAGCTTGCGTTTGCTGGGACTGCTGAAGCAAGAGTTCATAAATCTTCGAGTCATTATTCTGGACAGGTGCCGGAACAGTTTGTGGATCGGCTTTCTGTGATTTTTCAAAATAAAAATCTTCCGGTTCATCTTGCCGCTCAAAGCGAACCCGTGTTTCCAGTTCCCGTGAAACCGGGAAATACATGCAAATGCCTTTCATATTGGGCATACGGATCATGTAGTTTCCTGCTCCGTAACGGTAGGCAACGTCGTCAAACGTTCGCCCGTCGATTCGTTCCAAATAGTTCGGAGTCCCGCTTCCTGTAACCCTGAATAGCACGCCCGTATAGGCAAATTCAGGGTCGGGTTTTTTCGGATCAAAGCCGGGATAGGGTTCATACTTGGGTTTCTTTTCGGGTATGATTTCCGTCTCGGCTTTTTCCGATTCGTCCTTAAATTTTCGTACAATTCGCTTTGGCGGAGTAAAGACCGGCACATCGCCGTTAATAACCCGCTTTACGTCTTCAAGTGTTTCCTCGGCGGCATTCAGGTCTTCGCTTTCAAATTCTTCGTCGTGTTCTATGATTGGTGTTTCCATTGCTCTTTTTTTTCGTTGTTAAAAAATCAACGCATGCAATATAAAGGCCCGGCATAGGGTATTGCAAATTTTGAGACTATTTGAGACTACATGAGACTGAAGAAGGCCTATTTTAGGCCATTTGTGGGACTCGTGCGGGACTCAGATGGCGGGCGTATGGGACTGGCGTGGCGAAAGTGAGGACGTAAGGTTTCTGTTATTATTGACTAAGTGCTTTGGAGATTATATATTTAACGTTCCAAATTTGAATCCCAACAGCACTAAATTTAATTCTATGCAGGATTATCTTAGATATTCCATTTCAGAAATCGTTGAAAAAATTAACCGAATCTTTTTTTTGCCAGACATTCAAAGAGATTTCGTCTGGAAGCCCGAACAGGTCTACGCTTTGTTCGACTCTATCATGAGGGATTATCCGATTAGCACAATGCTGTTCTGGATTCAAGACGGTAAGTTTCTTCAAGAAGAGAAGATCAAAAAGCTTGAGTTTGTTTCGAAAAGTTCAGAAAAAAACAACGAGAACAAAGAGATTGATTCTGCAAAAGAGTATCAATTAGTGTTAGATGGACAACAGAGGCTGACAACATTTTACCTCGTCTTGAAAGGAAATTACATTATTCGGAACAGGCCTTACGATTTATACTTCAATGTTTTGAGTGGGGGCACTGAGCAGGACGATGGAATACTGTATGAGTTCAGGTTCTTTAATGAGAAAAACGGGAAAGCATTTCTTGAAACGAACAAAAAGGCAGGCACGAAGAAGCTTTGGTACGGAGTGAAGAACGTTTATGATATACCTGATATTGATGACATAGATGATGTTCTCGAAAAGGAATTAGAACAACCACACGCCATTAAATTAAATAAAGATCAGAAAAAGGGCTGTAGAAAGTTAGTCCGCCTGCTCAAGTACGAGAAGATTTTGTATTACTATCCTGAAAAGGAGAAAGACTATGATAAAGTTTTGGATATTTTCGTTAGAACCAATTCTGGCGGCACAAAGCTTTCATATTCCGATTTACTTTTCTCGACAATAAAATCTAAGTGGGTAGAAGCAAGAACAAAATTTGAGTATCTGCTGAATAATATTAATGAAGACAGATATAAATTTGATACAGATTTTCTTTTGAAATCAGCTCTCTTGATCTATTCAACAAACCTGGACCAAGTTCGCTACAAATCAAAAAACTTTCGAACTGATTTACTTGAAAACCTGAAACGTGATTGGGAAAAGAGCATTGAGCCTTCGATTGCCTTGTTGGTTGATATTCTTAAGGACAGGCTATTTCTGTTGGATGACAAATTGATTACAAGTTATAACGCCTTAATACCAATAATCTATTGGATATTTAAGAATGACTTTAAGGCGTTTGGAACTGCTCAAAATTTCATACGGGATGAAGATGTATCGAAACTGGGCACTTGGTTGGTAAAATCACTTCTCACTGGAGTTTTTGGCGGTCAAAGCGATACAATTCTCTATAAGTGCAAAGAGGCGATTGATCTTACAAAGTCAAGTTCATTTCCAGCTAAGGAGATTGAAGAAAAAATTGAATCGGAAACGAAGAGAAAAATGATATTGGATTTTGATGACTTTGATAAATATCTGCACGGATCGTACGAAAGTCATTTGATTCTGACAGTCTGTTACAACGGAGCCATTAATTTTAGGCCAAAATTTAAAGGAAACCTTCCTGAGCAAGATCACATTTTTTCGCAGGACGAACTTTTAAAGAATAAGGTGCCGCCATACAAGATCAATTCCCTATACAATCTCCGTTATATTGGAAGTACTGAAAACAAAACCAAGTCAAATCTTCCCTTTTCTGAATGGATCGTAACGGTTAAGAGTCCAGACGAGTGGAAGAAACATCTTATTCCAAAAGGTTCATGGTCGATCGAAAACTTTGATGAATTTTTGAATGCAAGAAAAGAGGAAATGAAGAAGGCGTTTACATATTAAATCCTGATTAGATACACCATAACACATCTAAAGTCGAAAGGACGCTTTATGAGTAAGAGTAGTGGTGGAAACAAAGGCGGCGGTAATAAAGGTGGTAACAATCCTAATTGGCCCAGCACAACAGGTAAGCCTTCTGGTACAGGTCGCGGCAACAATCCTCCAAAGAAATAAGGTCTGAGCTAGGTAAATTTTGGCGCATACACCTCGTTGAACATATAGTTGCCTTCTCGTAATGACCGGAAGTATTCGACCACGTCAATCCTGGCGATCCGCAGGTCGCTTTTACCCTTACCATTGACCGGAAAGAATTTCATTTTTGATCTGTGGTGACGGAAGAATGAAGCCCGGCTCATGCCGAATACGGTTTTGAAAATCCAGACTACTTCTTTGCAGGATAAAACAGGTTCTTTAGGGATTAATGCCATAACTTATTTATTTTTAAAGGGAGAATTGAGTTAATCCCATGTAATAATCCCTAAAGGCTACTACCAAAAAGTTCGGCAGATGACCCGTCTGGTCTACTCAAATCCCCTCAATTCTACGAGGGGTTTTTTGTTTTCCGGCTGACTTTGAAACAGTCGTACAGGATTGTACGGCATATAGTACGCGTTTGCACGATGAGTTGCAATTTAAAAAGCTTCAGAACGTATGAGAAAGTATTAGAGTTATTAAAAATTAGTTCTGTTGGATGGACTATTTCGTCTCACCATTCAGTTCGACCAATTTTTTCTTAATACGTTCAATACGATGATAATCACTGGTAAGAGTAATTGGAAGTTTCAAGGCGTATTCAAATGTTTTTTTTGCTTCATCATTCTTACCATCGTCGTAGTAAACCATTCCGAGTTCATAGTGATGGCGTAATACGTTTGGAGCGATGGCAATGGCTTTTTTGAGGGCTTTCTCAGCTTCAGGCCTTCCGCCTGGAGGCAATGTTCCGATAAAAACCGATGCTAGTTGTCTTTCCAGCCAACTGATATTGCCTAAGGCGCGATAAAATGAGCCCAGGATCGTGTACGCAATATCATTATTCGGATCCAATGCAATGGCACGATCCAGTGCAGATTTGATTTCATTGCAAAGTTTGACTTTGCTGCGGCTGCCCTCGAACATTGCAACACTGCCGAGGCTGGCTCCCAGCCACGCATACCCATTCGCATTGTTCCCATCCGCCGCCACACACAGTCGTGCATATTCCACACTTTTACGATACATACTTTCTCGCTGTTCTCGGCTTTCCTGGATATCACCCATGCAAATATAAACACGGCTAAGTCTCCAAAGTACTTCGGGATTACCCGGAGAATTTTGGAGGATGGATTCATATACGGATGCTGCTGCCTGGTAATTGAACCGAACAAATTCATCATCGCCAGCCTTGACCGCATCCGAGCCTAAAAATAGGCTAACTATATTCATCCATACTAAGCAATGCATACTTCCCTTTCGTTTAAAATAGAAGCTTTGAAAATTTAACTTAATCAATTCCAATAGTATGTGCTTTCGAGCACAATATACCTTTTTTCTTAATCGACATATTACCGGGCGAATACTAAATGATTAAGAAATTCTCTAATTACCAGTACGGAACGATTGGATCCAGACTGGCAAGCAGAATGCTCACCAACACCGCAACGATGACAAAAAAAACATGAAACGCCAATACCAGTTTGAGATTGATCATATACGGTTTGACTGTTTTTCCTATGATACGCCGCGAAAAACGAATGGTCATAAAAACAGAAGCACTGACGAAAATCATCAGAAGAATCACTCTTGCAGTGGTTGTATGAAATATACCTTCAAGAAAAAACATACCGCTTTCATACGACTGCCCGAGAAAAATTTTATTGATATCTTCTGAAAAGTCGATGAAGAGAATGCCAATGAAAAAAAATATTTCGATAGAAACGATGGACAGAAAAAGCCGTAAATCGGATAATTTATTTTCACGGTATATTTCATCTTCAATATCTTCAATGAGGCTGTTGAGTTTCTCCAGTATAATCGGCGAAGCGGCTTGAGATTGCTGATGTTCGCGGATTGTTTTGAGGTGATCGTAAGATTGCATTAAGTCGATAAAATATTTCGTTTTCTGGAGTTTATCTTTCTTTTGCAGCCAGGCGATAATAATCGGAACAAATACCGCCAGCGCTGCAAAAAGCGCCCTAAAAAAATCAAACGTCTCGCCGGTTTGCGTATCCATAACAATTCTCCGTACCCGAAGCGTTAACAAATTAATAATGCAAGGTTAATTACACGAAAACGAAATTTCAATATTCTATTCTCAATTCATTTTTCTTGTTACAATTCGTTTTCCGGTATGTTAATGACAGACCGGTAGCTGAAAATTATCTTAAACAGGATCAAATGGCAAGTAAGAAAATCCTTTTCATCTGCGGATCGCTCAATCAAACAACTATGATGCACCAGATAGCGCAGTATCTTAGTGAGCACGAATGCCATTTTACGCCGTATTATTGCGACGGCGTACTCAAGTGGCTCACTCAAAAAGGTCTGCTCGATTTTACGCCGCTCGGCGGCATTTCACGCCAACATACGGTCGATTTTCTTCTTCAGAAAAAAGTAAAGCTGGATTTTGGCGGAATTCGCAATAATTATGATCTGGTTGTCACGTGTTCCGATCTGGTTATCCAAAAAAACATCCGGCATAAACGGCTGATTTTGGTTCAGGAAGGAATGACGGATCCTGAAAATCTCATGTACTATCTTGTTAAATCGCTCAAACTTCCCCGCTATCTCGCCAGCACGTCGGCATACGGCCTTTCCCATGCCTACGATAAATTCTGCGTCGCGTCGGAAGGATACCGTGAGTTATTTATGCGTAAAGGCGTGAACTCTGACAAAATCACAGTTACCGGAATTCCTAATTACGACAACCTTGACCAATATCGGCGAAATTCATTTCCACACCACGGCTACGTTTTAGTCGCTACATCGGATGCACGCGAAACATTAAAAATAGACAATAGGAAAAAATTTCTCAAAAACTGCGTAAAGATCGCCAACAAACGGCCATTGATTTTCAAGTTACATCCCAACGAAAATTTTTCCCGCGCCATACGCGAAATAAACCGGTATGCTCCCGGCTCATTGGTCTTCACCAATGGCAATACCAATGAAATGATCGCCAACTGCGATGAATTGATCACGCAATATTCAACCGTAGTTTATACCGGCATCGCTCTTGGCAAAAAAGTGCACTCCTACTTCGATGTCAATGCGCTCAAACGTTTATCGCCCATACAAAATGGCGGCACATCGGCTAAGTCTATTGCGGAAGTTTGTACTAAATACTTACACAACGACTACCCGGTCAATTCTCAATTGATCACTCGTAACCTTTCATACAAAACGGCAGTAAAAAAAGTTTTTTCACGCGTCGCCGCGGGTTTATCATTATGAAAATCGTCACGGTCATGCAAGCGCGCCGTGGATCAACGCGGCTTCCGGATAAAGTGATGAAGCCCATTCTCGGACGGCCGGTATTTTTGCGTCAGATCGAACGGATGCAGCGAGCGGCTTTTTGTGGCGACATCGTCGTTGCTACGACTACCGAGCCGGAAGACGATGCCATTGCAGAATTATGCGCGCGCGAGCAACTCAATTTTTATCGCGGTCATACAACCGACCTGTTGAACCGGCATTATGAAGCCGCCAAGGCTTTGGGCGCGGACGTCGTAGTAAAGATTCCATCCGATTGTCCGCTGATTGATCCGGCTATCATCGATCGCGTAATTGGGTTTTATATTGAACACGTTGCTGATTTTGATTTTGTAAGTAATCTGCATCCTGCAACTTACCCTGACGGGAATGATGTGGAAGTTTTCCCGATGTTCTTGCTGGAGCTTGCCAATCGAGAAGCCGAAAAAAATTTCGAGCGAGAGCATACGACGCCGTTTTTTTGGGAAAATCCGGAAAGATTTCGTATCGGCAATGTAACATGGGAAACAGGAAAAAATTACTCCATGTCACACCGGTGGACGTTGGATTACCCGGAAGATTTTCATTTTATAAAAATCGTCTATGAAAAACTTTACCCGCACAAACCCGATTTTACGCTGGAAGACATCTTAACTTTGCTTCGTTTGCGTTCAGGCATCCGGACCATCAACGAGAAATACTTGGGCAGCAACTGGTATCGTTATCACTTACATGAATTAAAAACTATTTCATCCGATCAAACTCGTTCACTATAACAACTAAAACAATTATGGATATTGCAGTAAAAAAAGATTTAGAAACTACCGCTATGAATGTTCGCGAACATGTCATTCGTTTGGCGACGAATGGCGGATGTTTTATCGGTGCGTCTCTATCATGTGTCGATCTGATTGTCTATCTCTACTCAAAATTTCTCAATATTTCAAAAGATAGACTTCAAAGCCCTGACCGGGATTATCTTTTTTTATCCAAAGGTCATGATGTGCCCGCTTTGTACGGCATGTTCGTGGAGATGGGTTGGCTGGAACGCGAACGGCTTGATCACCACCTTCAAACCAATGATTCAATTTACTGGCATCCAAACAGAAATATCCCCGGTGTCGAATTTCATTCGGGATCACTCGGACACTTGCTTCCCGTGGCTGTTGGTGTCGCACTTGATTGCAAAATACGCAATCGATCCAACCGTGTCGTTGTGATCGTCGGCGATGGTGAGCTTAACGAAGGCTCCAATTGGGAAGCGTGTCTCGTTGCTCACGCCTACAAACTCGACAACCTTGTTATCGTTGTCGATCGTAATTTATTTCAAGCCAATATGCGGACAGAAGAACTCATACCGATGGAACCATTGGAATACAAGTTTTCTTCGTTTGGATGCGTTCCAGTGAATATCGATGGTCATGATTTTGAAGATATGGAAAGTGCATTCAAAAACCTTCCTCTCAGCGAATCTAAACCCAGCGTCATTATCGCTGAAACCGTCCGTGGAAAAGGATTACCCAGCATCGAAGCACGCGCCGATCGTTGGTTTTGCAATTTCTCTCATTCCGAAATTGAACAATTACTCTCGGAACTTCACACCTCTCAACGTGCTTCGCTACACTCAGAAACCATTGTCGCACGTTAATCATTTAACACTCCGGTGACGGAACGTTCAACAATTTCTAACCTACAGGCAATAATCGTCTAATATAAAATTGTAACTTTGTCAGTATTACACATACAATTTTATTTAGAAAATTATCCCATTCATGACTTACGAAGACATTCTCAAAGAACTCGCCTTAAACGATGACCGGTATGTCATCATGACGGCCGAAAACCGCGCGCCGATCCGAAACTTACCCTCCGTCCTTGGGCCTCGGTTCATCGATACCGGCATTACGGAACAAACGATGATCGGAGCTGCAGCAGGCTTGGCCCTACGCGGATGCACGGTCATCACGCATGCCCTGGCAACCTTCCTGACTTTGCGTGCTTTTGAGTTTATACGAACCGACATCGGCATCGGTAATTTACCAATAAAAATGACCGGTTTCGTTCCGGGCATTTTATCCGACGGCAACGGTCCAACACATCAGGCGCTCGAAGACGTTTCGTTGATGCGGGGAATTCCTCATGTCAATATTTTTTGCCCGGCAGACGAAGACGATATGATCGTAGGTTTAAAAACGATCGTCGAGAGCCCTTCCCCGTTTTACATCCGCTACAATGCATTGAAATCTGTTTACACGCATGACCGGCGTTTTGAAATTGGAAAAGCCGAAGTCATTTCGCGAGGTTCAGACGTCACTTTGCTTACCTACGGAGCGTTATTCAATCAAGTTTACGATGCAATGAATATTCTGGAATCCAAAGGCGTATCGGTACGTGTGATCAATTTACGAACACTGAAACCTATTGACGAGAAAGCAATTCTGAATGCGGCGGTTGAAACACCGTTGATCGTAACGATCGAAGATCATTTTCTCACCGGCGGTTTGTATTCGATCGTTGCAGAACTGTTTCTGAAGCATCGCGTGCATGCTGCGCGCGTCGTCCCTATTGCGTTTGAACATCGCTGGTTCAAACCTGCTTTACTGCATAATGTTCTTGAACACGAACGATTGACCGGAAAACAATTGGCCGAAAGAATTGAAATCGAAATTCAAAAAACAGAAACGGAAACGTTCGCCATTCCGTCATTAGCGCACTATTAAAATATTTATAAAAGTGAAACAGCGTTTCACTCAAAACAATTAAAACTATGCCTAATACTATTTCTTTCAACAGCAACTACCCGAGCATCGGGCAATCGGATGAATGGTTTCGCCGAGCAACAGGATTGATTCCAGCTTATACGCAAACACTGGCCAAAGGTCCGGGACAATATGTCAACGGCGTTGCGCCGAAATATCTCGTTAAAGGAAAAGGCGCGCATGTCTGGGACGTAGACGGTAATGAATTCATCGATTACAATATGGGCATCGGCCCGATTTCGTTGGGATACGCGTATGATAAAGTCGATCACGCAATCCGCCAACAATTAGAAGATGGAATTACATTTTCGATGATGCATCCGCTCGAAGTTGAAGTGGCTGAAATAATCCGTAGCATCGTACCGGGAGCCGAATCGGTACGATTCAGCAAAACTGGTTGCGATGCGACGAGTGCGGCTGTACGATTGGCGCGCGCTTTTACAGGGCGGAATAAAGTTGTTTGTTGCGGTTACCATGGCTGGCATGACTGGTATATCGGCGTCACAGACCGCAACAAAGGTATTCCTGCTGTAACGTCGGATCTGACTTACACATTCAATTATAACGATCCCGCTTCAGTCGAAGAAGCGCTTGATGATGACACTGCTTGCGTGATTCTCGAACCAATGGTATTCGAATTTCCGCGTAATAATTTTCTTCATGAATTGAAACGCCTTTGCGAAACCAACGGAACGCTTCTGATTTTTGACGAAATGTGGACAGGGTTTCGACTGGCTGTGGGCGGTGCGCAGGAACATTTCGGCGTTCATGCCGATCTCGCGTGTTTTTCAAAAGCCATCGCCAACGGCATGCCATTGTCAGTGTTATGCGGGCGCAAGGACATTATGCAATTGTGTGAAAAAGACGTTTTCTTTTTCACAACATTCGGTGGTGAAACACTCTCGCTCGCCGCAGCCAAAGCCACTATCGAAGAACTTCGTCTCAAAAATGTTCCGCAATACATGGCGACTCAAGGCAAAAAAATCAAAGACGGTTATAATCAGCTTATTCGTGACCTTGGTATGAATTATACTTCATGTATCGGCGCCGATTGCCGAAGTATGGTAACATTTGACGGCAAAGCCGGTAACCCTCTCGAAATGAAATCCCTTATTCAACAGGAATTCATCAAGCGAGGAATTTTATGGAGCGGCTTTCATAACCTTAGCTTTTCGCACAATGACGCGGACATTGCACATACCCTGTCAACGTATGCTGAAGTATTGCCAATTTTAAAACAAGCGGTAAATGAAAATAACGTCCGCCAATATTTACGCGGTGAGCCGGTTGAGCCTGTTTTCCGGAAAACGTCCAATTTCAACATGAAACCTAAAGCAAAAACAGCCTGATGCCTGATTCATTTCCATTAAAAAACAAGGTAGCCGTTGTTACCGGTGCTCTGGGACTACTCGGGAAACAACATTGTATCGCACTAGCCGATGCAGGAGCTCACGTCGTTGTGTGTGATGTAGATCAGAAAAAATGCAATGAGTTTGCTATTTCATTAAATCCTGAAGCAATCGGTGTGCGTGCAGATGTAACGAATCCAGGTGACATTCAACGGTTACGCGACGCAATTTTGGGACGATTCGACTCTGTGGATATTCTTGTGAATAATGCCGCGATCAACGATATGTTTGAAAATCCAACTGCAGCGGCGCTCTATTCAAAATTTGAAAATTATTCAATGGATATGTGGAAAAAATCCTTGGACGTTAACGTTACCGGTGTATTTCTTTGTTCACAAATTATCGGCTCCGAAATGGCGCGTCGTGGCAAAGGAAGTATCATCAATGTCGCATCGACGTACGGATTAGTCGGTCCGGATCAATCGTTATACGCCAACCCAAAAGGCGAACAGGTTTTTTATAAGTCGCCTTCTTATCCGGCCACCAAAGGCGCGGTGATTGCCTTCACGAGATTTCTCGCGGCATACTGGGGACATTGCAATGTTCGGGTCAATACACTGACGCCCGGCGGCGTCGAAAACATGCAGGAAGAATATTTTGTCCGGGAATATTCCAGGCGCACACCGCTCGGACGCATGGCACAACCGGACGATTATCGCGGAGCGGTCGTCTTTCTTGCGAGCGACGCTTCGGCCTATATGACCGGCGCCAATCTCGTCGTCGACGGAGGATGGACCACATGGTAAACCGTGAACTCGCCATGAAAGAAATTTTTCAACGCGCTAAACAGATCCGGATTTTACTCACCGACGTTGACGGAGTGCTCACGGACACCGGCGTTTATTTTTCCGATCGCGGCGAAGAATTTAAAAGATTTTCTGTACGAGACGGAATGGGCGTTCAGCGATTACGGGAATTGGTTCAGGTTGAAACGGGAATCATCAGCGGTGAAAATTCGCCTTCAGTACAACGCCGCGCTGAAAAGTTAAACATCGCCGAATTACATCTAGGCATCAAAGACAAATTAGAAGTTCTTCGGCAGATCGCCCACCGCTGGAATATCAGCTTCGATCAATGTGCATACATCGGTGATGATACTAATGATATCGAAATTATGCGCCGCGTCGGATTAGCATGCTGTCCAGCCGATGCCATGCCGCAGGCCAAAAGCGTGGCTCATGCGATCTGTGAAAATATCGGAGGCCACGGCGCGTTTCGGGAATTTGCCGAGCTGATCATTGCTTCGAAACAATGAATTTTTTCCATTACCTATACTCAATACTTTATAATTGAGGAGACAACCATGCCGGAAAGACAAAAAATCCAAATCGGTTCTCGCCGGATCGGCGACAGTGAGCCGGTATACGTAATTGCAGAAATCGGAATCAACCATAACGGATCGCTCGACATTGCCAAAAAAATGATCGATGGCGCCATCTTCGCCGGATGCGATGCCGTTAAGTTCCAAAAACGTACTCCCGAACTCTGCGTCCCGAAAGATCAGTGGAATATCGAACGCGACACGCCGTGGGGGCGTATGACGTACATCGATTACCGGCATCGTATGGAATTTACCAAAGAACAATATGCTGAAATCGATCGCTATTGCCGCGAAAAAGGCATCGACTGGTTTGCATCCTGCTGGGACGAAGCGGCAGTAGAATTTATCGATCAGTTTAGTCCTCCGCTGTATAAAGCAGCCTCCGCTTCGCTCACCGACATTGCGTTGCTTAAAAAAACCAAAGCAACTGGAAAAGCACTCATGATTTCTACAGGTATGTCTACCATGGATGAAATTGAAAACGCTGTCGGTGAACTTGGAACGGATAATCTGTTAATTGCGCACTCGACATCGGCGTATCCCTGCAAGCCCGAAGAATTAAATCTTAAAATGATCCTGACCTTGCGGGAAAAATTTCCTGAAACGCCAATCGGTTATTCAGGCCACGAAGTCGGCTTGTCGCCGACATGGTCGGCCGTTGCGCTCGGAGCGGCTTTTGTCGAACGTCACATTACGCTCGATCGCGCTATGTGGGGCACGGATCAGGCGGCATCCGTTGAAATTATCGGGATGCATCACCTCGTTCGCGACATCCGCGATATTGAAAAAGCGCTCGGTGACGGCGTCAAGAAAGTTTATCTCAGCGAAGCCGGCGCCTTGAAAAAATTACGCCGAGTCCAAACATCGATGAAAGAAGCGGTCTGACATATGCCGCTTGCCGATATTCAGGTCCTGTGTTTCGCCGGAATTATAACTGGCGCATCGATCTTGATTATCCTTGAACGCGTTCGGCCTTACTCACCCCAACAGAAATTTTTCCGTGAAGGTTTTTTCGATGATTTTATCTGGTACAATTTTGTTCAAAGTTTTATTCTCGGTTTTGTCATTTCTTTTCTCATCGATTGGATCGATCACCACACCCATTGGTCACGGCTCCAATTAGTAACCCACTGGCCGTTGGGACTTCAATGGCTGTTCTTTTTCGTGACCCACGATTTTTATATTTACTGGTTTCATCGCCTACAGCATTCCAATCGTTATCTTTGGCGGCTTCATGAAGCGCACCATTCGACCAAAGACGTCGACTGGCTCTCCGGCGCACGTTCACATTCGCTCGAAATTCTGATCAATCAAACGATTGAATTCGCCCCGATTGTGCTACTCGGAGCTGCACCGGAAATAGCGGTCATCAAAGGACTCATTGATGCCGTCTGGGGCATGTACATCCACTCCAATATTGACGTACATTCCGGCAAACTGCAATGGATCATCAATGGTCCTGAAATGCACCGCTGGCATCATTCCGACGGTAATGAAAAAGCACACAATAAAAATTTCTCGACCAAGCTTGCCGTATGGGATTGGATTTTTAGAACTGCATTCTTACCGGATTCGGAAAAACCATTACGATACGGTTTGAGCGATCCTTCATTTCCAAAAAAATATTTCCCTCAACAAATCTTCGCCTTCAGAAAATTAAAGCGGCCAGTCTTTCATCAAGCAAATTCAGATCGATGATGCACTAACTTTTCAGAAGTGACGACTTTGTTGAAACCGTTTATGCCACCGAATGCCTTTCAAGTATCTGTAATATTCGCCAATAACCTCACCGATCAGCGTGCTGATAATAAGCGTCACAAAAAATACTGTTGCATTGAATACCAGAGGTTCTTCGACAATTTCTATCCATGCGGAATAATTAGTTATCATCACAATGGTCGTTAATGCAAAAGCAATGGGTACGGTCCAACGCCAAGCCTCATAACACTTTTTTAAATGAGGGTTATCCTTTAACAAAGCACGGTTATGAAATCCGGCTCTTTTCGCCATCAATTTAGGCCAGATCAAAAAAAGTCCCATGGACTCCGCCACAAAAAGAATACAACACTCAACCATTTTAATCTCCTTAACTAATTTAGTATAATTACTTATTTAATTTTTCGTTAACAGGTCGCAGAACAATTGTATCCATTGCTTTCTTTGCATCATACAGCGTAATACTCGTTGAACCGATTGAATACAACGGCTGTTGCGATTGATTGATCTGCACCAGAGAATTGCCCCGATCTCCGGTATTGACGTTAATTTCATTTCCATCCGGCTCTGATAGTTCGGCAAAACGAGTAAGCCTGATAATGGTACCGGATGGGACTTTTTCCCAAGCGATATCATCTGAAAATTTAAACGTCCGGAGCATAAGTTGTTCCGAGGAATCGCGGTATTCAATTTTCCAGTGGCGTATGTCCAATTGGTCTTTTTCGACAACAATTTCCAACGCAAGCCATTCGTTCCCCATTTCTTCATAGCATCGAATATAGGCATCCATTATTCCCTGGCTGAATACCGGTGCTGAACACAGCATAATCGCAATCATCATCCATTTCATTTTTGACTCCTTTATTTGATCAGCATCATTTTCTTTGTTTTATTGAAGCGTTCTTTGCCTTCTAAGCTCACGGCCTGAAGACGGTAGATATACATACCGCTGGCGGCCTTTGCTGATGCATGATTCAATCCGTTCCACTGCACGGCGTGAAATCCGGCGCTCATTTCCAGGTCGGCCAGCGTCGACACTTCTTGTCCCAAAATGTTATAGATTTTGATTTGCACTTTGGAGCGCACAGGCAATTGGAATTTGATCGTCGTAGTGGGATTAAACGGATTGGGATAATTCTGCGAAAGTTCGAAATGTTTCGGCAGTTCCATCGCGGCTGCTTTGGCTTCATGATACGTTATGACGCCGTTATAAGAAACGTCCGCCAGACGATACGCGTAAATTTTTCCAGGCTCGGCTCCGGCGTCGTCGTAAACATAATCGGTTGCCGATGTTTTGCTGCCCTGTCCTTTGATCGTAGTGATCGTTGTGAAGTCAGCTGCTTCAATCGCTTGAGCAATAGAAGCGCTGTCATCAGTTGCTTCGTCCAATACCACACGTTGAATTAACCAATAAGCATTATCCGCTTCACTTTCGGTTTTCCATTCCAAACGGTTTTTATTCTCTTGTTGCATAAGGTTGAAAAAAGCAAGCTCTACAGGCAACGTCTGATCACCGGTCGCGCTGGCTAATGTAAAATAACTGGGATTCGCAAGCGTAGTAATGGCCGATGTTGTCGCACCGGCCGGTGCGACCGTGAAAGCTCCTGTTCCGCCGGCATCAGTCCAAAACCATCCGCCGCCCGCTCCCGTCGAACGCGCTATCCGTAAATTAGCTGGACTTGTAACGTGCACATCATCATCCGTAGGATCGGCTGGAGCATTCGTGTTGAAGCTTAAAGTTACCGCAGCATTGCTGATATTGCCGGATAATTGATGAATGCCGAAATAATGGATAAATAAAATGTTATTGAGCGTGGCTTCTTTATTGAGTTCATTCGGCGTCCTCGCGTCGATCATATTGGCTTGCACACTGGCGCCTCCGACGTCGACCGTTCCCGAAAGCGTAATCGGGCGGAATTTTTTATACGCTCCGATCGGGAAGTAACCGGTACTGGCTGTCAGAGCCCCAACATTCAGATTGCGAATCAACACCCCATCGACATAGCTGTTCACATTACCGCCAGAGATACTGCCGGTATTGGCAATCGTGAGGACATTCGGAGAATTGATTCGAATCTTGCCTTTGGTCAAGGTAAGGGTTCCGGAGACGGTCAAGTTCGAACCCAGTCTTAGTGAATCATTCAGCACGGAACGATTCATTGTAAGGTTCTTCAATTGTTGGCCGCCGCCGGCAAACGTAACCGTACCCACTTTACCGCTGCCTGTAAATTCCAGATTCGAGAAAGCTGAACCGATAATCGTTCCGGCGCCATTGACGGTACCTTGAATGATCCATGTATTATCCGTTGCTTCCGGACCATTGAGATCGAAACTGCCGTTGGTCAAATTAAGAGCATGATATACGGTGTCGATCAACCCACCGGAATTCGCAATCAATTGATTACCGTTATTGATGGTCAGGTCATAAAAGCTCCATCGGGAAGACGCCGCGGGCGTGAAATTCTGGCTCACCGTGCCGTCGAAAGTCACGTTACCGGTGCCGGGGATAAGACGGCTGTTCGTGCCGGCATTCCAGTCTCCGCCGATGTTGAGATTATAATTAGCTGCGTCGAGTGTGGCGTTAGCGTTGAGCGTAAGATTGCCGCGGACAATGGTTGCGCCGGAAAGAGTTTTGATGGCATTATTCGTGAGAACAAGATGGCCGTAAGTTTGTGCGCTGACAATTTGATTGGAAAGACTGTTATAGTTCACCGTACTGGCGGGATTAAAGACATAAGCGCCGTAATTGGACGGCTGTGAATTGCTGCTGCTTATGAACAACGTCGCACCATCGGCGATAGTGAACGTGCCGCCTAACGACTCACGGTTAGCAGTACGGGATAAATCCAGCGTACCACTGCTGACCGTCACATCGCCGCGTATCGTGAGATTGCCCGACAGCGTCGCTGTCGACGCACCGCTGTAAATAAGATTATTGTAAGTTGTGAAGGTACCGGATAATAAAATCGGGCTGCCGCCAGAGTATTCGAAGGTACCGCCGTCTGCCGCAATAAAATTTCCGAAGACCCCCGTCGGAATCGTAGCTGTCGACAGCTTAATCGTACCTTTATCTCCGGCGGCTCCACTGCCGCGGACGATGCCAAGATTGTGACCGGTCGTCGAGCCTAAATCCAACACTCCGGGTCCGACAATATCATTTCTGAAAGTGAGGGCGCCGATGGAAATACCGTTACTGGCGCGCGTAATAGTATGCTTACCGCCGATCACAACCGGGCGCCCGGCGGTCGGAACGCAGCCGCAATTGCTGCCGCCGATACCGGACTGAGACCATGTCCCAGCCGTATTCCAATCACCGGTCTGACGGCTATAATACACCTGAACGGCATTAAATGCGCCATTGGGATCGACCGCTTTACCAGCCGTATATTCGAAATATCCCGGCGTCAGATTGTTAAATACGACCGTGCGATTAATCGCGTCCGATGTCAGCGTGTAGGCTGCATTGGTCGTCCAAACAAAATTGACCGGGCTGTAAAAACCGCCCTGGTCGGAACTATTCAAAGCAATCGAGACAGGACAAACATATTGATGACTGACCGCAGTTCCGACGCCGAATCCGGTCATGTCGACGCTCCAATAATAATCCATCGCACTCGTACTGGTAACAATCGGATGACGTATTGCGATAGGGATGACCGTTATTTTCGGAGTCACGGTGCCAGTACCTAAATTCGTGACGTTTAATGTAGCGGGCGTGTAGATCGTTCCAGTACCCATAGGGAATGTAAAACTGCCGGTCATGATATCGGAATAATATTTTGTCACGCCTAAGGCGTTCGCCGTTCCGGAGGTGCGAATAATTTTATCCGTTCCGGAAGATCCGGTGACGCTAATGGCCGCGGTAGAAGTATTTGTAAGGATCAAAGCGTTGTCATTCAGGTTTAACACGCCGGTCGTTAAAGTCAGTATGTTGCCAACCGTTATGGATCCGCTACTGAGATTGACATTAACGCCGGAATTTTTTTTGATCTCCAGATCGTAAAATGAAGTGGCACCGTTGACGAATGACGTCGACGTCCCGATAAAAGTAACTTTAGGATTATTGGTCCCCGCATCCAAATTTCCAGATGTTGTCGCCCAACTGCCGGATACCAGCAGATCCGTGCCGGCCGCTAAGCGTACCACGCCGCCGGGAGCCGTATTACTGATGTCAATGCTGTTCAGCGAGAGCGAGCCGCCGACATCGATCACCTGCGGGGTCGTATTGCCATTGAAACGTACAGACGATGCATTGGGAGTAAATGTCCCGCCGGTTTGAGTGAAGTTTCCACCTATTGTCATCGTCGCAGGTTGACCCAAAGCCAGCGTACCGTTTTGAATCGCAAGATTGCCGGCAATTGATAATGGAACCGGGTCAGAGTTTGGTGCTGTGCTGTACGTCCTGAAAGTCCCGCGATTAAGTGTAAAATTACCTCTAATGATCCATCCAAAGTTCGGACCGGTACCGGAAATTACTCCCACCGTACCGTTATACGAGCCGCCTCCGATGATAATATTAGGCAAATTAATGGTGTTGCTGATAGTATAGCCAAATGTTTCGTTCACCGGCGTATCGGCATTACCGATTTGAATCGTGCCGCCCGGGGTGATGGCACTGGTGACATTTCTTATCAAAATTCCTCCCCCTCCTCGCACGATATTCAGGTTTCCAGCCGTCATAATAAACGCACTGTTGGCGTGCGATGAAATTTCGAATATACCGCCGGCTTCGGACGAATAGCGGCCGACGGTCACCGTACCGCCGGATTGAGTGTAATTTAAAGCGACTGTTCCAGCAGCAGCAGTGATGCCGGAACCGACCTGCAGTAAACCGGCGCCGCTCGCGAAAATTTTTGCCTGGCTTCCGCTGTAGATAATACTGTTTTGAACATCACCATCGGGCTGTGTGCCGACGTATATTTTTCCCGTTCCTGAAACTTCCAATAATCCCCGAAGATCGATGTCATCCGGCCCGGAAAGTACGATCGCAGCCGCCGCCACGGAAAGGCCGCCGGTCGCCGGAATGCTGAAATTACCGTTCAACGTACTGAGATCGATCGCATAGCTGACTCCGTCAACCGTTCCATTGGTGTTGGCGGCGGATAATTTAAAAGTACCGTTTCGAATGCTCAGCGCTTTATTGATGACATTCGTCGGCCCGCTGATTTTAAATGCATCCACAGAAGTGTTACTGCACACAACGTCCAGCACGGAATTATAGCTGACGCCTTTATTAACTGTCAAGCGATTGAAAATCGTCGTACTGGAGCCGCCCGCCGGTACGGTAATCGACGAATTTTGCGACCCGGCGAAAGTAACGTCGACGATGCCGGTACCATTGAGCATTTTAAACGTTCCATTGGTGTTGGTCAGATTACCCGTCCCGGCGGCATTGGAACTATTGCTTCCAATGGCCAACGTATTGCTCACGGTTGCGCTATTGCCGACGTCAAATACCGTTCCGGCATTGAGAACGACGTTGCTGTCGACGGTAACCGAGCGCGCGGTACCATTCATATACCGCAAGGTCGACGATGCGCCGGTAAGTTTGAGACTACCTTTAATCGTGAGATTTCCGTTGGCGCCGCTGCTCAGTTGTACCAGCGTTCCGCCGGCTATCGAAAAATTACCCGCGATCGCTAGATTGGCATTGGGCAGCGTTTTAATTCCGCCGCCGCTGATTTTCATGTGACGATAGACGACGGTAGACGCTGGAATCGTATAACTGCCGGCTCCGCTGTATTCAATCGTTCCGCCGGCCGATCCGAGAAATTCGGTAAAGTCACCGAGTGGAAAATTGCTGTTTTCGATTATGACTGTGCCTTGTCCCGATGCTTCGCCAAACGATGTCACCGCTGGCACCGTTTGCAATTGCAACGTCGAACCGCCTGCTAACTCAACGGACGGAACCGATGCCGTCAGTTCCGCCGACACAGTGATGGTTCTATTATCCCCGATGAGCACACGGGAACCGCCCAAAGGAGCGCTGCCGGCGGCTGCACCGCCAAAACCGATCGTACTCCACGAAGCCGGCGTATTCCAATTTCCGCCAAGGCTGTAGTACGTCGTAATCGTACCAAACTCGCTCGCTTCACCGGCCGTGAAATCGCCTTCTAAGTAAGGAGCGTCATTCACAATAATCTGGTGCGTACCGGTATTGATCGAACTCCCGGTGAAAGCCGGTATCCAATTGCCCGTATCGGATTGATACAATGCCGCAACATAACTTCCCTCCGTTCCGGTAACATCGCCCGCATTATAAGTAAAAGTATAGTCCACCTTAGTAGCAGTAATGCCGCTGCTGCTCAACCGCCAGAAAAAATTCAGTTCCCTGTTGGCGGCATCCTGCGTGTAAGGATGTTTGTTATTGACAGCCCGGACAGTAATCGGCCCGTTGCCGACGGCATTTTCAAGAAAAACCGTAACCGGCGTGTATTTTGAACCGACGCCGACCGGTAGCGTATACGTCACGCCGGCCTGGCTGTATTTGGTCAATCCTTGGGCGGAAGCGACGCCGCTCATTTTAATCATTCTGGTATTATTAAAAGAACCAGCGGCCGTTCCGGACAAACCTATCGTCAGTTTTTCCACGCCGATGTCGAATAGTCCGGATGTCAATGTCAGAGTGCCATTGATCGTTAGAGAAGCGCCTGAGGTCAAGACAGACCCGAACGCGTCGTTCAACTCTATATTTTGAATTTGAGCCGTTCCGGTAATCGGATGGAACGAAGCCCCTCCGCTCAATAAAATTTTCCCGCTTCCCGTATGCGCCCCACTACCGCTGATGCCTTTGTTGACAGTCAATACATTGCCGTTATCCGAAAAAGTTCCGGAAGATAACGTCAGATCATCAACGGCATGAGCTGCTTCCAATGTTAACGTTTGATTGGAATTGACGTCTACCTTAAGTGATTTTTTCTGTGAACCGCTGAAATCATTAGGCTGTATGGTTTTGGATACGCCTGTATATTCCACGGTGTAGATATTTCCGGCGCCTTGTTGTATCGTTCCTGCACTGATAATGCCTTCGGTATCGGTGCCATTACGGCGGAAGGTCGCATTGTTGGCCAATGTAAGATTCGCGCCGATATCGACCGAACCGCCATCCATTTGGAAAACTCCGCGTACGATATTAGCTGAAGTAATTTGACGAGAGCCGGATCCGCCGATCGTGAGATGACCGAACGCTTGTCCTCTCCCGTTGACTATCTGTACACCCGAAGGTATGGGTGACACATAATTGATCGTACTGTTGATGTCGATTGAGTAGGTCGAATAGACTGGAAAAGGATCGGACGGACTCGTGACATCGCTGGCAATTTTGAATTCGCTCCCCGATCCTAAAGTCAGATTGGATCCGGTCACGTAAGTGTTCAATCTGTTCACACTGTACGGAGAAGTGGTATTTTTATATCCGGCTTGCAAGGCGCCCGCTATGACATTCAGATTATTAATTGTAATAGTCTGATTATCTAACTGGCCTACCAACGTCACATGACGGTTATTGCCGGCAGGATTATTAACGGTCATCGTCCCATACGTATAACTACTGCTCATCACGGCGTCGAATCCGTCCTGCGAACCGCTATTAGCGGCAATCCCATTTCCAAAAGCGATATGCCCCCCGGCAAAGCTGCTTACAAAAGCGGCGCCGTCGCCGGGGCCGCTCAACAAGTCACTTGATGTGATCTGGCCAATGAAAGAGATGTTAGAGATATATAACGCAAGGCCGGTGGATGTACCGTCGCCGCCGCTGTTAACGTTCGGATTGACTATGACTAATTTACTGGTCCCGCTCAGACTGACGGCTCCGCGCCGCAGATTGCACACAACTGTCGTACCGGATGTATTCTGAAACCCTTGCGGATTGATATTGAATTCGCCGCCGGTCATGATGAGGCGTTGGCTATAATCTCCTGCTGCAGCAGGACTGCGTCCGCCGAGATAAAAGCTTCCGTTCAGATTCAATTGGCCGCCGGAAATGTTAATTTCGTTGTAAAAACTGAAGCCGGTTGGATTATTGTTACTTCCTCCGGCCAGAGCCAGTACGCTGCTGCCGTCGCCCACATTGACTTCGCCGCCGCTGATGAGCAATTGGCAAATTCCTCCGGTCCGATCCAAATCGAAAAGTATCGTATTGGTACCGTTGCTCTGCGCCGTACCTATATCCAATTTGCCACTCCTGACTTCAATAAAGACATCATTGCTGGTACCTTGCGGCATTGAAAGATTCGCATGGATATAACAACTGCCGCCATTGATGATCAACGAATCTCCCGAAGTGTTCAGGGATAAATTACCCGTATTGCCTCCGCCGATACGTACCAATCCGTCCGACTCGACGTGCATGAGATTAGAGATGCGCACGATATCGATGCTGGTGGGCGTTGGTAAAACTTTTGCAAGATTGGGGGCTACGATCAGTGAAGCCGTCTCGCTGGCGCCGGCGCCATCTCCAACCTGTAAATTCGACGACTCAAAAAGCGGCGCATTGAAGGGATAGGAAGTAAATCCCGGATTGTAGGCAATTCGAATCAATCCGTTTTTGATATCGACCCGGTTCGCCAAAAAAAGTGGAGTCGATCCACTCTTAGACGTCAGGTTGGGCGCTATGTTCAGATTACCGCCGTCAATAACCAAGGCGGTGGCAGCAATCACCGTTGGAGCGACCGACGCGGAGATCGCCGGAATATTTCTAACAACATTGACATTGCCTCCGTTGACACGGCAGTATGATGACCCCCCCGATCCCAACAAGACTATGTTCCCTGTAACTCCGTTAAGGATTGTAGCGTTGCTCATGATATTGAATTCACCTCCATTCACGGTGATCGCACCACTATTAGCTAGGTGTGAAATGCCTGTATTAGCATTGATCAAAGTAGGCGCTAATTCGAAAACCCCGTCGTTGATGGTAAAAGTTCCGCCATTGTCAATTTGCAGTCTTTCAAGCACCGAGGCCGTCGATGAACTGCCGTTCATCGTAAAACTCCCTCCTGCCGTAATGACCATTCTCTGAGACCAGCCGTCATTCACTGTGCCCGTACCGCCCACAGCAAAATTTCCGCCGTTGACTTTGACGGCGCCGTTGACGTTGAGAGTATTGTTAGCATCTGTGTTAAAAATCTGAAAAGTACCCCTGACGATATTGAGCGTCACCGCGACCGGCAAACTGAGCGTGCCTGTAGTGCTATTATCGATAAAACTGCCTGCACTTTCATGGCTGATAATGCCGCCGGTGTAAGTGATGAGCGGATAAACCGGACTGGATTTAGCCACGCCGACGTCATTCGAAAAAGTGGTCGAACGAAGAAGGATCGAATCTGAAACAGCCGACTCAAAAATCAATTCACCCAGATCCCACGTGCCTTCGCCGGTAATCGCCATTTTTCCGCTGCCGGAAAAATGTAATCGTACGGAAGACGAAGTATTCCTGTTAAAATCGGCCGTGCCGGCATTATACATGCGACCTTTGATATAGAGATTGTGATTGATTAAATCAGTCGTCCCTATGGCGCCGGTTGACTGAATACCAAGCCCGACATTAACCGTCAGATTGCGGGAAGTACCGTCAAAAGTCAGCGTCCCGCTCGTACCGCCTTGGCCGATTGAAATACTGTCGACAGTAACAGAAGCATTGAAAGTAACCGTTCGGCCGCCATTGATGATAACGATGTCATTGGTCTTCGTTCCTCCGATTCCGGGCGAAGCCCCATTGTCGTTCGTATTATTGCCGTCACGTACCACGCTCCATACCGCGGCGCCTCCATTCCAATTGCCGTTAGCAATGGATGTATAAACGTCCTGAGCCTGCACAGGAAAGCAGAAAGACAATGTAAAAATGAGTAGACAATACACTCTTTTCATGTGAGCACCTTTTTGTTTAGTAAAAGATTAACTTGTTTAGAAAAAGATTTGTTGAGAAAAAGGTTTGTTCGGAAAAAGATTTGTCAGAAATAAGATTTGTTCAGTAAGGAGTTTTACAAAATATACACCTGAAAAAGGGTGGGAGGTAGCCATCCTTTCGGGCGGTTTTTATGGTTGGAAAAGTAAAATTATGGTCAAATAAATACCTATATTGGTGGTTTTTAAGATTTGGTTAATTATAAGGTGCTTTTTAGCTGTAATTTTTTTAATTTACTTTATGTATGATGACGTTATAAAAAGTCAGCTGTTTTTTTTAAACTCCTAACTTGTAATCCGATGAAATCATTGTTCTTCCTCTTGCTCACCGGAACCGCTCTTACGTGGTCTCAGAATTCCAATCCTGTGGTTGCCGTTCTCGATTTTAACAGCACATCAAAAAAATTTTATCTCGATGACGTGGTGCGTTCCTTCCCTACCCAGCTTCAGACAGAGCTTTCACAGAAACGATCGCTCGTGATCGTTGAACGCCGCCGTATCGACGATGTCATGCGTGAACAGGATTTTGTGTTAACTGATCTGGCCGAAGATAAAGACAAACAAGCCAAGGTTGGTAATTTACTCGGCGCCGACTATCTTATAACCGGTGACATCAGCGAATCGGAAGGAAAATTACGAATCGACGTTGCCGTGACGCAAATCAGCAGCGGCCGCGTGATCGGTGAAAAAGCCATCGTTCCTTCCAAAAATCATGTTTCTATCGGTGCCCGCTTGCTCGCACAAAATATCGCATTCGAACTCACCGGCGAAGGTAGCAAAATTCAAAGCATCTCATTGCGCGGCGCGCCAACGATGCCACTGTTTTTATCAACGGTTATGCTCGCTGCAGGAACAGGCTTGGCGTACAAACAGTCATCAAAATTCAAAGACGATTACAAAGCATCGGGACAAACCCTCAAAGGAATTCAAGATAATTACGATAAAGCAAATAAATGGAATAAAACCGGTGGATTTCTGGCCGGCGCTACGGCGGTCTCCCTCGGAGCATATATCTACGCCCTTATCAAAAATAAATCATCCGATCTTGAATTACTTGCAATGGAATCCATTGCGGGCAAAACCACATTTGCTCTGCAACCTGTGATTACACCTGGCCGATCGGCAGGCATCGACTTGTCGATCAAATTTTGAGGAATTCTATGAAACGTTTTGTACTGTTATTGACATCGCTTAGTGTTGCGTGTGCAGATCTCAATCACGTTAATCCGCTCGATCCTGAAAATCCCGACGCGGAAGCCGATCAGATCGTCGTCGTCGAAAATTTTATCATGCATTATACTGACGCAGGAACCGTTCCTGATCCAGTAAAAAATTCTCAGGATGCTTTATACGAATTGGTTTCAAAATATGGCGAGAAAATGATCATTCTCGAATATCACATGCCGCCATACCTGTCGGCAAATACCGATGAATACTATCTCCCTGAGGATACAGTTCGGTACAATCAATATCGCGACAACACTCCGCGAGGTTTCCCGCATGTGTTTTTTAACGGTAAACAAAATTCAGCACAAGGCGCGTCCTCTAAAACGGCGGCCAAAGCCCGCTACGAAGCCTATCTTGATACCATGACGATCCGGAAAAACAGGCTGTATTGCGAACTTGAAAAATCCGTTTCTGGTAACACCCTCACTATTAATTCACGCATCGCTCGATTTGGAGAAACAAGTATCAGCAATTTATCCGTCGAATTTATCGTTTATCAAAATAATGGCGATCTGAAAAATTTCACAGTACGCGATGTCCTTTTGCCCATAACCATTACGAACATAGGTGCGAAAGAAGTTTTCGAATTAAATCCACAAACGGTCACACTTGGCGCAAAGTACACCCCGTCAGATGTTGGCGTTGCCATGATCGTGAAAGACAATGTTTCCAAACAAATTTTACAAGCGGCTAAACAATGAAAACGGCTATGTTGAAAAAAATATTATGGATCATCAGTTGTGTCGGATTTTTGGGCTGCGATAAGCTCGGCAACCTTGGCAAAGACAGCGAAAAACCGGTCATTGATCGTATCACGATTGATCCGCCGGCTATCCTCGTCAACGATACGACGTCGATCACCGTCGAAGCGCGTGATCTTAATGACGAAGACATCAGTTACGTATGGAATAATTTTAGCCAAGGAACATTCATCGGCAGTACGACCGGCGAAACGATCTTATGGAAAGCGCCTGCTGTCGCCGGCAATTATCCTATCCGCGTTACCGTAACTAATGAATCCGGACGCAGTACGTCGCGCACCGATACCGTCGAAGTCATTGCACAGAATACACCTGTCGTTATCATTACCAACCCCATGAATGGTGCGTTTATTTCGGCAGGACTTGGCGCGGTTACAGTCGCTGCGCAAGCTACGCCAACCGATATCGACAGTATGACTTTTGCTGTCGGCAACGTCGTACTTGATAGAGCTTTAGGAAGCTCCGCCAATTTCGTGTGGAATATTGCGTCGCTCAGCGGCTCCCAAATTCTCCGCGTAAAAGCCTATCGCCACTCCGGCCCCCAGCAATTTGTAGGAGAAACCAGCATCAGCGTGTCGATCGAATCAGTAGTAGGAAAGCGTAAGTAGTTGCAAATTTTCGCGATTCAAACACCATTTACAACATCCTAAATGGAACAATAAAAACGCCTGCTTGAATTTATTTTCCAATCTCCACTAATTTTCAGCTTTGATCCTCAATTCTTCCTTTCACCTCATTCTTCCAAATTCAAAAAAATCATAAAAAACCTTGTTTTTCTATACCTGTTGGTATATATTTCGCCCTCTTTTGAAAAATAAGCTAATTTTTTGATTTTGTTAGTTTTTTAGGAGTTTTATGGTTGAGGATGTCCCAGTGAAAAATGAAAAACCGGCTATTCTTCGCGACGATATTCGTAACATTGCAATCATCGCACACGTCGATCACGGCAAAACCACGCTTGTAGATCAATTGCTCCGTCAGAGCGGTACTTTCCGTTCCAATCAGCAAGTGGCTGAACGCGTGATGGATTCCAACGACCTTGAGCGCGAACGCGGCATTACGATCCTCGCCAAGAATACGTCCATCCGTTATAAGGGAACAAAGATCAATATCGTCGATACACCCGGCCACGCCGACTTCGGCGGCGAAGTAGAACGCATCCTTACGATGGTCGATGGCGTGTTATTGCTGGTCGACGCTTTTGACGGACCAATGCCCCAGACAAAATTCGTTTTGAAAAAAGCGCTCGCTGCAAACTGCAAACCCATTGTGGTGATTAATAAAATCGACCGTCCTGGAGCGCGTCCGCACGAAGTTTTGGACGAAGTATTCAATTTATTCCTCGAACTCAACGCCAACGACGATCAGTTGGATTTCCCTACGATTTATGCATCGGCAAAAATGGGTTTTGCCCAATACGAAATGGACAAGCCAAACCAAGACATGGAACCTCTTTTTGATACGATCGTGTCACGAGTACCACTGCCGCCCGGCGATAAAGAAGCGGCATTTCAAATGCTTGTCGCGAATATCGATTACTCCGATTACCTTGGTCGTATTTCCATAGGCCGTATTCAGCGCGGCCAAGTCAAAACCGGTCAAAACGTTACTGTCATTAAGAAAGACAATACACAATATACCGGTAAAGTCGTTAAACTCTATGCGTTCGAAGGACTAAAACGTACGGAAATCGAAACAGCCTATGCCGGTGAAATTATAGCGCTCGCGGGTTTGGAAGAGATTGAAATCGGCGAAACCATCGCCGATCCGCAAAATCCGGAAGCGCTCGAACCGATTCACGTCGACGAACCGACAATCTCGATGTTCTTCATGGTTAACAACTCTCCTTTTGCCGGTCAGGATGGAAAATTTGTCACGTCACGTCACTTGCGTGAACGGTTGTATAAAGAATTGCTTTCGAACCTTGCTTTGCGTGTGGAAGATACCGATAGCATGGACACGTTCAAAGTTTCAGGACGCGGTGAATTACATTTGTGCATTTTGATCGAAAACATGCGCCGTGAAGGGTTTGAATTTCAGGTTTCCCGCCCGGAAGTGATTATGAAAAAAGTTGACGGCGAGTGGAACGAGCCGATGGAATATCTGACGATCGATGTACCCGAAGATTATATGGGCGTCGTGATCGAAAAACTCGGCAAACGCAAAGCGGAAATGAAAAACCTGATTCACCTCGACAATAAACAGGTTAAAATTGAATTTTTAATTCCGGCGCGAGGATTGATTGGATACCGTGGTGAATTCCTTACCGACACGCGCGGCACAGGCGTGATGAATCACGTTTTCCACAGTTACGAACCGTATCGCGGAGACATCGCCGGCCGCACCAACGGCGTTTTGATCTCGATGGAAAACACCGAAACCGTCGCGTATGCGCTATTTGGATTACAAGACCGCGGCGAATTGATCGTAAACCCGCAAACGAAAGTATATGAAGGTATGATCGTCGGCAAACACTCGCGTGAAAACGATCTCGTCGTCAATGTCGGCAAAGGCAAGAAGTTGACTAACATGCGTGCATCCGGTTCGGATGAAGCGGTCCGTCTCGAACCTGTTCGTCCGATGAGCCTCGAAGATTATATCGAATTCATTAACGATGACGAATTAGTCGAAATTACGCCGCTGACGATGCGTCTCCGCAAAAAAACTCTGAAAGAAGCGGATCGACGCAGAGAAGAACGTAAGAAAAAAGATTGAGCAATGTTGCCAGCTACTATTATTATTACTAATGAATGCCTCTCAAAGCTAGTAGAGAAGTAACAGGAATATAAAACAATGTTCACTGAATTATCCGGCAAACTCGAAAATGTATTCCGCAAACTTGGCGGGCGTAGCACCATCAATGAAAAAAATATTCAGGATGCGCTCCGTGACGTACGCGTTGCTTTACTCGAGGCGGATGTTAATTACAAAGTCGTCAAAGAATTTATTGATAAAGCCACGACGCTCGCACTTGGTCAGGAAGTGTTGCAGAGCGTCAGCCCGGCTCAACAATTAGTCAAAATTATTCATGATGAATTAGTGGCCACGCTGGGTGGTGAAAACGCACCGATTCAGTTTTCAGGCCTGCCGTCGGTTGTTATGATCGTCGGTTTGCAAGGTTCAGGTAAAACAACCTTGAGCGGCAAACTGGCCAACTATCTGCGCAAAAAAGGCCGCGATCCGATGTTGGTTGCTGCTGACGTCTACCGCCCTGCCGCCGCGGATCAATTACGTGTGCTCGGACAGTCGCTTGATATCCTGACGTATACGTCACAGGAAGCCGGCAGTAACGATCCAGTAAAAATCTGCACCGATGCGATTGCTTATGCTCGCGAACATAGTAAAGATACGATCATTCTCGACACGGCTGGACGCTTGCACATCGATGACGCATTGATGCAGGAACTCGAACGGATCAAAACACAAACGTCACCATCTGAAATTTTATTCGTCGCCGACGGCATGACTGGTCAGGACGCGGTGAATACGGCTAAAGAATTTTCTGCTCGCATAGATTTTAACGGTGTTGTTCTTACCAAACTCGACGGCGATGCCCGCGGCGGTGCAGCACTTTCGATCCGGAGTATTACCGGCAAACCGATCAAATTCATCGGCACCGGCGAAAAAATGGATGCCATCGAGGAATTCCATCCCGAACGTATGGCTTCGCGCATTCTCGGTATGGGCGATATCGTAACGCTTGTCGAAAAAGCACAAGAAACCATTGACCTTGAAAAAGCGAAAGAACTCGAAGAAAAATTCCGAAAAAATGAATTCTCGCTTGAAGATTTTGCCGATCAATTGAAGCAGATCAAAAAGCTCGGTTCTCTCGAAAGTATTCTCGGTATGATTCCCGGTCTCGGTAACAAAATGAAAAATCTGAATATTGACGATAAAGTCATGATACATATGACTGCCATTATTTCTTCGATGACCAAAATGGAGCGCTCTAAACCTCAGATTTTAGATGGTAAAAGACGCATGCGTATCGCCCGGGGAAGCGGAACCTCTGTTCAGGAAGTTAACCGGCTTCTTAAACAATTCGATGATATGAAAAAAATGATGAAAAAAATGGGCAAAATGAATCCCAACGACCTGATGAAAATGATGCCATTCGGAAAGATGTGACCATATTGTCGACGAAAAAAATATTTGCTAATGAAGATTGAGTTTATTAAACTTACAGCCCATGTAGTATGTTATTAACATTTATATATTATTTTTATTTTAATATTCATTAAAAACTAACTTCGGAGGAATCACTTGTTAAAGCTCAGAATGCAACGAGCCGGAAAGACGCACAGACCGTTTTATAAAATCGTCGCTGCGCACTCGACCAAACCCCGTAACGGCGCATTTGTCGAAAAAATTGGTACTTATAATTCGATTGTCACGCCGCCTCAATTGAACGTCGATGAAGCCAAAGCGATCAAATGGCTACAGCGCGGCGCACAGCCGTCGGATACCGTTAAAAGCTTATTTCGTAAAGTTGGTATTTTACATAAATGGCGTTTGACCGCAAAAGGTTTGACTACTGAACAAATTCAAGCCGAAATGGAAAAATGGCAAGCCAATCAGGTCAAAAAAGCCGCAGAAAAACGTATTAAAAAAACCAAGGCGGTAAAGAAAAAAACCCAGCCTCAGCAGGAAGGCAGCACAGCAGCAGCCAGCGAATAATTTGAATTTGGATTCTCTGAACGTGATAGTTGCGACTGAACTGTAAACTCTAATTGAAGGAGGAATGGCGATGCAGAACTTTATCGAATTCATCGTGAAGCATCTGGTGGATAAGCCGGAAGAAGTCGTAGTCACAGAAGTAGACGGCGAACGCGTAACGGTATTCGAACTCAAAGTCGGTCAAGGCGATCTGGGTAAAGTGATCGGCAAACGCGGTCAAAACGCCAAAGCGCTCCGTACTCTGCTGGCCGCCGCTTCCGCCCGTGCCGGTAAACGTGCCGTGCTGGAGATTTTGGAATAAAAGGCGATTGAAAGAATCGCATAACTATTTTGACTTCGCAAAATAAAACAAGAATTTCCATCGCAAAAATTTTGCGGAGCCACGGTATCAAAGGCGAACTGAAAATTATTCCAGCCAATTCTTATATTTTGACGCTGGAAAAAGAAACTGAAGTGTACGTGCACAATCGTTTTGATCAGTTTCATATTATGCATATTGAATCGATTCGTAAAATTCCGCAAGGCGGTATTATAAAACTGCAGGAAATTACCAATCGCACCGATGCTGAAAAATATGCACAAGGATATGTTACTATTGATCGAAGCGAATTGGATGAGTTGCCGGCGGATGAATTTTATATTGCCGATTTGATTGGTTTTAAAGTGGTTAATGAAAACAGTGATTCCGTTGGAATAGTGAGTGATATCGTGAAGATGCCGGCACATGAAGTATATGAAATTAATTGTAACGGCACGAAAAAGCTGGTTCCGGCTGTTGAAGAATTTATAAAAAAAATCGATACGAAAAAAAAGACCGTGACGATCAAAGTGATCCCCGGTTTGTTAGATTAATGTTCTTTAAAATTTTTTATGGCGCTGCAGATTGACATCATTACCGCCTTTCCGACGATGCTTGACGGCCCTTTGTCGCAAAGCATTATAGCGCGTGCGGTCAAACAAGGATTGGTAACGATTACAACGCATGATCTTCGCCGATATACGACGGATAAACATCGTACCATTGATGATACTCCTTACGGCGGCGGCGGCGGAATGATTCTCAAGGCCGATCCGATTTTTGCATGCATCGAAGATTTACTCGGCTTGCCCGAAATAAGCTCTGCGAACCATGTACGCGACTTTGTCGGATCGGATGTACGCATCATCGCGCCAATGCCTCAAGGCGAAGTTTTTACGCAAAAAAAAGCCGTCGAATTGTCATTGCAGACACGCCTGATCTTCATTTGTGGTCACTACAAAGGCATTGACGAACGCGTCCATGATAAACTGATTACCGACGCTTGTTCAGTCGGCGATTACGTGTTGACGGGCGGTGAATTGCCTGCAATGGTTATGATCGATGCTGCGATTAGGTTAATTCCAGGCGCATTGCATGACTCGATATCGGCTCTGACAGATTCGTTTCAGGATGAATTGCTTGATTGTCCTTATTACACACGCCCGGACGAGTATCGAGGCATGAAAGTTCCTGAGGCATTATTGTCCGGTAATCATGCAGCGATCACACAATGGCGCGAAGAAAAGAAAAAAGAAATTACCCGGAAAGTCAGACCGGATTTGGTATATCAAACAACGAAAAAAAAATAATTAATATACACGTATAACGGAGGAAACAATGAATCCAGTGAGTGCATACACGGCGTCGCAATTACGTACCGATATTCCCGAATTTCGTCCCGGCGATACGGTTGCCGTGCAGGTAAAAGTCATCGAAGGCGATAAAGAACGCCTGCAAACTTTTGAGGGCGTAGTATTACAACGCCGCGGTAGCGGAATCCAGGCAAGCTTTACAGTTCGTAAAATTTCCAATGGTGTTGGCGTGGAGAGAATTTTTCTCCTCCACTCCCCTCGTATTGCACAAATCAGTGTTGTACGAAAAGGGCGTGTCCGCCGCGCCAAACTCTTCTATCTCAGAGGACGCAAAGGCAAAGGCGCGCGTGTAGCTGAATGGGTCGAAACTCCAGCCGAACAACCCAAAGCCGACGCATAAATTCTGATAATACCATCGTATTCAATAGAAAAGGGTATGCATTGCATGCCCTTTTTTAATTTTATTTTATGATCAAACCGTATTTGCAAATTCTCCGTCCTCTCAATGTTCTTATTGCATTCGTTTCGGTCATTGTAGCGGTAGCAATTGCAGCCGATGACCAAATGATCCCATGGGAAGCGGCCATTGAAGCGGCCTTATCCGCCGCATTAATCTGCGGCGCAGCCAATGCCATTAACGATTATTACGACCTGGACATCGACCGAATTAATAAGCCGTCACGACCTCTTGTGGCTGGCTCCATTACTCCAGCCAATGTACGAATTTTATGGATTGTCGTTTCAGCAGCCGGAATTTGGATAGCGGGTTTGATCAACTGGCAATGTCTTTGCATCGCCATCGTGTCGTTCGTAATGTTATTTTTCTACAGTACACACCTAAAACGTACACCGATATGGGGAAATTTTGTTGTTAGCTTATTAACGGCGCTCGCTTTTATATACGGTGGCGTCGCAATCGGAAAAATTGAAGAAATTTTTTTTCCAGCTATTTTTTCATTCCTATTTCACTTCGGCAGAGAAATCATCAAAGACATGGAAGACATGGAAGGCGATGCATTGTTAGGTGCGCGAACATTACCGATTGCGTATGGAGTTCAAGCCGCTCAAATAGTAACAACGATTACCTTTATTGCTTTGATCGGTTTCACCCTTTGGGCGTTTTTGCTTCAAAAGTATTCCGGATTGTATTTTTCCATTGTATTGATTGGGATCTACCCTGTAATTTTCTTTACAATTTTTTCCGTATGGAAAAATTTTTCTCCGAAAAACTTGAATCGATTAAGCAATTTACTTAAACTGGACATGCTGATCGGCTTAGTGGCCATCTACTTGGGATAAAAAAGATTTATGCGTATTGTTTTTGACGACAGTGAAATGGAGACCGATGATAAAGAATTATCCGTGTCCATTCGTGATATTGATTTCTCGGACCCTCAACCAAAAGAAAAACTGTTAGAACTCATTGAAGCGATGAATGAAACTCAATTGCAACAGTTATTGATGGTTGCCAAAAGATTGAAGCGTCAACCTAAAAAAGCGGCCGAACCAAATGATCAATTCAATATCCTGAAGGCCATTGAAGATGCTTCGAATCAACCTTCCACAGAAAATCTCGCGAGCCTGATTCACGATATTATACGTAAATGACCAGCCTGAACGGGAAAAAAGCTATTGAAACTGCGGTCATCTTTTTGTATTTTTTCTGAGTAACGTCAGATATATTAACATTGAATGGCATGAGCAGGTTTGCGTTAATCACGGGAGCAACGAAAGGGATTGGCGCAGCTTTAGTCGAGGCATTCATTGAACGGCAATTTGAAATTATTGCCGTAGCAAAGACCCAACAGCGTTTAGACCAACTGACCCGGCGTTTCAACTCGATTCATCCTTTTGTCTGTGATGTAGCATCCGTTGCGGATGTGACCAAAACTTTTGAAGCTATTCGATCGGTGACGCATCAGATTGACGTCATGATCAATAATGCCGGAATTGGCTATTTTGAACCGATTACCGAAACATCGATTGAACATTGGCAACAAACTATAGGTATCAATCTGACCGGAGCTTTTCTTATGACACAGCGAGCGATTCCTTTGCTGCGTCAAAGCGACCGGCCGCATATTTTTAATATTGTCTCGACGGCCGGTAAAAAAGGCTTTCCTAATTGTGGCGCTTACTCAGCTTCTAAATTCGGCCTTTTAGGATTTACTGAAGTTTTAAGAGAAGAAATGAGAGCATTCAACATCAAAGTGACGGCCGTAATTCCCGGCGCTGTTAATACGCCATTTTGGGAAGAACAAAACAGCAACTTCGATACCTCAAAGATGTTGGAAACGCAAGATGTCGCCAAAGCGGTTTTATTTGCTTATGAACAATCGCTGAATAATACAATTGAAGAAATTACTCTCAAACCTTCTATAGGTGATTTTTAACCCATCGAGGATGAAGGATGACCCTACTCAGCCCTAGTGAAACGGATATCGCCGAAGCCGGTATTGAGAAAAAAGTACGCGTACTGGTTGTAGACGACGACGAGGACGGCTTGTATATTTTGAAACTTCTGCTTACAAAAATGAAGTACGAAGTCCATACGGCCAAAGACGGAGAAGAAGCTTTGCAAAAAGCCGAAGCGCTTGTACCTGACATCATGCTCCTTGACGTCATGATGCCCAAACTCAACGGCTTTGAAGTTTGCAAACGCGTCAAAGCTACTCCGGAAGGCATGTTTATTCCGATCATCCTACTGACAGCCAAAAGTGAATTAATGAGTAAAATCGAAGGCCTCGACTGCGGCGCCGATGAATATTTGACCAAGCCGTACGATATGAGCGAGTTAACCGCCCGAATTCGGTCGATGCTTCGAATTAAACAACTCAATGATTCTCTCCGCCAGGCAAATAAACAGCTCGAAGAACTTTCAGTAACAGATGAATTGACCAAACTGTACAATCGTCGTTATATCAATCGTAAACTTGAAGATGAATACCGCCGTGCTGCTCGTTATAAAAGGCCGTTATCAGTGCTGATGTTTGACGCCGATCATTTCAAGAGTGTCAACGATACTTACGGGCATGCTTTTGGAGACATCGTCCTCAAAGAAATTGCCAAAATAATTCTGGATACAGCCCGTTTGGTCGATATTTGCGGAAGATTCGGCGGTGAAGAATTTATTCTTATACTTCCCGATACCGACATTGATCGTTCATTTATTGTTGGCGATCGTATTCGGAAAAACGTCGAAACACACGAATTCAAAGATGCTGTTAATTCTATCAATCGTACGATCAGTGTCGGTGTTGCGGCTATTCCCGATGATCGAATTACCGATGAGTTCCAGTTGGTTGAATGGGCCGATAAGGCGCTGTATGAAGCCAAACAAACCGGACGTAATAAAGTTATTTTATATAACGAAGTTGCAGAATATAAAAACGGTCGATGAACGCACGCGCCGCCATTACGGTTATTGGCTTTGTACAAGGTGTGGGTTTTCGTTGGTTCACGCATAAGCGTGCCACGGAACTTGGACTTCTCGGTTATGTCAAAAATTTGGATAACGGAAACGTCTACGCGGAAGTCGAAGGAAATCGTGAAACCATCGATCAATTGATTGAGCTTTTGAAGTCAGGCCCACGGTTTTCGAAAGTCAGTGATGTCATGGTGAATTGGAAGGAATTTCAAGGGGAATTTCTTAGTTTTGAAATTACTCACTAAATCTCTTGCAAATCACACGTTGTTGTTTTACCATTTACCTGCCTTGTCATATATTCCCGTTAAAATCATTACAGTTCTAGTTATCAAAATAATATGTCATGACTGATTATAAGAAAATAATACGAAATGTTCCCGATTTCCCTAAATCTGGAATCAATTTTAAAGACATTACGACTTTAGTCAAACGGCCGATTGAATTCAAACAATGTATCGATGAATTGTTGCAAAAGTTTTCCGGACAAAAATTTGATTATGTTGTAGGAATTGAATCGCGTGGCTTTATTTTTGGTTCGGCACTGGCCTATCAAATGGGCATCGGTTTTGTGCCGGTACGAAAGCCTGGAAAATTACCAGCCGCAACTATTTCGGCCACGTACGATCTCGAATACGGCAAGAATGAATTGCACATGCATAAAGACGCCATCGAAAAAGGCTCGCGCGTATTGATCGTCGATGATCTGCTAGCTACGGGCGGTACGATCGCCGCAACGTGCGAATTAATTGAAAAGTTAGGCGGACACATCGGTGGCATCGGTGTAATTATTGAGTTAACTTTTTTGCAAGGGCGGCAACGGCTGGCACCGCATCCTGTTATTTCGCTGGTTCAATACGACAAAGAATAGCTTATGTCTTTATATGAAGAGCGTTACCCGGCTGAATATTGGTTCAGTTGCTACTCACACTTTGAACTGGCATCGACGACTTATGAAGCTCCGGCTCGGTTGACCGAGGGTAAACGATTAGTATATTATGACGTCGAAACTCAGAAACGCGCCGATGAAGTTGGAGGATGGGAACACGCCGATAAAATGCTGATCTCGATTGCGATCACTTATTCGAAAGATGATGATTTCAAAGTTTGGCATGAAAAAGATATCCCTGAGATGATTCGATATATGAATAAGCATGATATGGTTGTATCATTCAATGGCGATAATTTTGACAGTAAGGTTCTATCCCATTACGGCGACGTTTCGGTTATGCAAAAAAAATCATTCGATGTGGCTCAGTATCTTAGTGAGCGGTTGAAACACCGAATCAGGCTAGAAGCCGTCGCCACAGCTACACTAAATTCGGGTAAAAGTGCGGACGGGCTTCTCGCATTACAATGGTGGAAAGAAGGCAAAATCGATCTCATCATTGATTACTGTAAGCAAGACGTAAAAGTGCTGAAAGAAATTGTCGAATACGGCCAAGCTCATCAACATGTGAAATACAACGATACTCAAAACAATACCACTATTTCAGTCGAGGTTTACTGGTAAATGGCTTCCGAAAAAGATAAATTTTTAATCGTGGTCAAAGGCAGCGGTATTGCGGTTAAGCCGCAACACAAGACGGTGAACGCCGATGAATTTTGGGATATCGAGTGGAGCACGGCTACTACTGTTCCGATGATGATCGATTTTTTTAACATTACTATCGGACGCATTGTACGCTTGGAAACCGATCCTCATAAAAAAAGTATCGAAGAAGTATGGCGCGTCACCGGCGTTCCTGGCCATGCACGTAAAATCCGCTATGGCGTTGGTCTTCCGGAAACAACTTCAACGGGCGCTAAACCTTTGGCACAAGCACATTATGTTGTAAAAATCAACGGAATGACCAATATAACCGAAGGACTTCAGGTCGAGGCCGGCGTAGGTGTAGCCATTATTAATCTGAAAAAAGGTGAAACACCCGTCGAAGAAAAACCATCGTCACAGCCCGAACCCGAAATTTCTTCGCCCAAAAAGGAAGCTCTCTCGGACGTCCAAATTACAAACGCCACTATCGTCGAACTCCTAAAACTTTCTGAAGAAGACGAATCCACATCTTAACTATCCGCTAATTTCCAGCCAATAGCCTTGCTAGTTACAAAACATATGTCTATATTCCGACTGCTTTGGGCTTCAATGCTGCCAATCGCGTTATGCTAATGAATTCATAAGGTTAGACCATGAATGTCAAGCTAGTACAATCAGAAGTATCGGTTCTAAATCCGAAATTGCCGGTGTGCTTACCACCGACAACTCCGATGTCGGAAATTATTCAAACATTCCAGACAAAAAAGCCCGGTTGTGTTCTGATAACCAACGATGGCCAGTTAGCCGGTATTATTACAGAACGTGATATTGTTACGAAATTTGTTCACCAGAAAAAAAATATGAAGACAATGGTGCGCGAATTGATGACGCCGAATCCTGAATATTTATTTGAAGACGATTCCATTGCGTTTGCATTAAACCGGATGTCTGTCATCGGTTCGAGAAATATTGCGGTTTTAGATAAGCACGGTATTCCCACAGGCGTTATTACAATCGAAGAAATTTTACAATTCATCGCATCGGCATTAGCGATCGGAAAGTGAGGCATCTATGGCTGAAGTCTACGATCTCGACGATGAAATGACTCAAATGGAAGAAAGCCGCGGTGAAGCGGAAATTACAGCATCGGACTTCAATAATCCCGTCTCGCTGCTGGAACCGCCGGATCCTGTCTGTGTAGAATTGGGCAGCACATTGAAACAGACGATTGATAAACTAGTTGAAAATAAAGTAGGCTGCGTTCTCATCACTAAAAGCAAAAAATTAGTCGGTATACTGACGGAACGTCACATTTTGCAAACTATTGCCCATCGTGAACTTGATCTCGATAAAGAAAAGATCGATAACTACATGATCGCACAACCCAAAGTTCTTACGATGAAGGATCCCATTCACAACGCGTTCCGCCATTTTACAACTGAAAACATCAGGCACATTCCTATTATCAATGAGCATCATGAACCGGTCGGTTACACGTCCGTCCGCGGCATGATAAATTATATCGTCTCGTTTTTCACTGAGGACGTCATCAACCTGCCTCCGAATCCATTACGATTTGGAGCCTCACAGGCTGACGGCGCATAAACATCCTGTTTTTATATGAAAGGATTTAAATAGTATGGCTGTAGAATCGGTTCTCAATCTTGAAGAAGTAACTATACGTTTGGCCGGAGATTCGGGCGACGGTATGCAGTTGGTCGGTACGGAACTTACCAATACATCGGCCTTGTTTGGCAATGACGTCGGTACACTACCGGATTATCCTGCAGAAATCCGCGCTCCTGCCGGAACACTTGCGGGTGTATCGGGGTTTCAATTGCATATTGGAAGTTTTGATATACATACGCCCGGCGATGAAGTCGATGTACTTGTTGCAATGAATCCGGCGGCGCTCAAAGCTAATATTAAAGCACTAAAGCCCAACGGCGTCCTTATCGTCAACGCTGAAAGCTTTGATGAAAAAGGTCTGAAACTCGCGGCTTATACGGCAAACCCTCTCGAGGACGGATCGCTGTCCGGTTACCAACTTTTCAGAGTCGAAATGTCGTCTCACACCAAAGCCGCATTACGCGAGACCGGTTTAGATTTTAAATCGATGGAGCGATGCAAAAACTTTTTCGCTTTGGGCATGATCTTTTGGCTTTTCAATCGTCCGATGGAATACACGATTAAATTCATCGAAGATAAATTCTCCAAAAAACCGTTGCTGGCACAGGCCAATATCCTCGCGCTTAAAGGCGGCTTTGCGTATTGCGAAGCGACGGAAGCATTTGTCAATAAATACGAAATCAATCCTGCAAAATTAGCCCCTGGAAAATACCGTAATCTCGGCGGCAATGAAGCTATTGGGCTCGGGTTCGTTGCGGCGGCGCAAAAAGCCGGGTTAGAACTGTTTCTTGGTTCCTACCCCATTACTCCGGCGAGCGACATTTTGCACACCATGGCAAAATTCAAAAATTTCGGCGTTAAAACATTCCAGGCTGAAGATGAAATTGCCGCTGTAGCTGCATCCATCGGCGCAGCTTATGCCGGTGACATTGCAGTGACAACCACCTCCGGCCCCGGCATGTGTTTGAAAAGCGAGGCGATCAATCTTGCGATCATGACGGAATTGCCGCTCGTTATTGTTGATGTACAACGCGCAGGTCCGAGTACAGGCTTGCCAACTAAAACAGAACAAGCCGATCTCCTGCAAGCACTGTATGGACGCAACGGCGAATCCCCGATCCCGATCATTGCGGCATCGCGTCCGGCGGATTGTTTTGAAGTGGCTTATGAAGCTATTCGCATAGCCATTCGTTATATGACGCCGGTGATTGTGTTGTCAGACGGTTATATCGGTAACGGCGCAGAGCCATGGCTCATTCCAGAAGTCGAACAATTACCAGCGATCAATGTTGACCGACATATTAACAAAGATCAATTTTATCCTTATCAACGTACGGAAGATACACTGACTCGTCCGTGGGCTATTCCCGGAATGGCAGGACTCGAACATCGTATCGGCGGTCTTGAAAAGAAAAATATTATGGGCACTGTGAACTATGAACCGGAAAATCACGAGTACATGTGCCGTATCCGTGCAGAAAAAGTTCATCGTATCGCTAATGAATTTGGCCCGACGGAAATTTCCGGAGCAGACTCCGGAGATTTGCTTGTGCTGGGTTGGGGCGGAACGTATGGCGCTATTCGTACTGCCGTTGAGCATTGTATGAAAAAAGGTATGAAAGTATCCCGCGTACATTTACGCTGGATCAATCCTTTGCCGAACGACCTCGGTGACATTCTGAAAAGGTTCAAACATGTATTAATTCCGGAAATTAATCTCGGACAGCTCTCAAAAGTTATTCGCTCCGAATATCTGATCGATGCGATCGGTCTGAATAAAATTTCTGGATTACCTTTCAACTCAAAAGAAATTGAAAATAAAATAGAAGCAATATTAGGAGGCAGCAATGGCCATAGAAACTGAGATATCACCAAAACCTCTCACCAAATCTGATTTTGAATCCGATCAGGAAGTACGTTGGTGCCCCGGATGCGGAGATTATGCTATTTTAGCGCAAGTGCAGCGTACGTTACCGGATATGGGTATTCCCAAAGAAAAATACGTATTCGTTTCGGGAATCGGCTGTTCAAGTCGTTTTCCATATTACATGAATACATACGGATTTCATACAATTCATGGACGCGCCCCGGCATTTGCGACCGGCATCAAAGTCGCGAATCCCGATCTAAGCGTCTGGGTTATCAGCGGCGACGGCGACTCGCTGAGTATTGGCGGCAATCACTTCATTCACGCCATCCGCAGGAATATTGACATCAAATACCTTTTGTTCAACAACCGTATCTACGGCTTGACTAAAGGACAATACTCTCCGACTTCTGAAATCGGCAAAATTACCAAATCAACGCCGATGGGTTCGTTGGAGCATCCATTCAATCCGTTGGCGGTAGCTCTGGGCGCTGGCGCTTCCTTTGTCGCGCGTACGCTCGATCGCGATCCCAAAGCGATGGTAGAAGTTTTGAAAGCAGCCGGTCAACATCGTGGTACGGCTTTTATCGAAATTTACCAGAATTGCATTATCTTCAACGACGGCGCATTTACTCAGCTTACCGAAAAAGAAACCAAATTAGATAATACAATTCTTTTAGAACACGGAAAGCCGCTTGTGTACGGAAAGAATAAAGACAAAGGAATTAAATTGGACGGATTTAAGCCGGTTTCTGTGAGCCTGACCGACGGTAAGCATTCTGTGAACGATCTGTTAATACACGATGTCAAATCCAAAGATCCGGTACTGGCGTTTATTTATAGTCAAATGACGGAAGACCCGACTTTACCTACACCGGTAGGTGTTTTTCGCGCCGTAGAAAATAATTGCTACGATCAGGATGTAAAAACACAGATTGCTTTTTCGAAAGAAAAAATGGGCAAAGGCAATCTGAAAGATCTTCTCCATAAGGGCGATACTTGGATTGTGAGTTAATAATTACGCACCCGTTCGGACTCATCACGAACGGGTGTATTTTCCCACCTGCACAGCTTAAAAATTAAATGACTGAACTATCTAATCTATCGTAAAAGAATGTGCACAACAAGGAGGCTAAAACATGAAAGCGACTTTACAAAAAATGACAATGATGCTCACCCTGCCTGCATTGGTCATTTTATTCGGTTGTTCTGGACACCCTGAATGGATGAAATTTACTGACAAGGACGTTATCAATGAAATTCAGGAAGACGGTACTATCATATGGGCCGGATCCAAGACTGGATTGATCAAACTTGATAAATCCACTGAAAAGGTAGACCGTTGGACGGTCAACAATTCTGGTTTATCCGACAATGAAGTTCGTGCGGTTGCGATTGATCCTTCGGGAACCAAATGGTTCGGCACCGCATTGGGCTTATCCGTTTATGATGGGACCAATTGGGAAGGGTATGATGCCGATAATTCGGGATTGCCCGGTAATAACGTCAATCATATTGATATTGGCAAAAACGGTGCGAAATGGATTGCCACTTCTGCCGGACTTGGACGCCTCGAAGGTGCGGAATGGAAATCGTATACCAATGCTACCTCAGGTATTCGCGACGATGTGGTTAATTTCGTCACGGTTGACAATCAAGGCGTAAAATGGATTGGTACCAATGCCGCTGGATTAATAACTCTGAAAGATTCGACATGGACGGTATATGATACTTCGAATTCAAAATTACCGTCGTTAAATATCCGGCAAATTGCATTTGACAAAAATAATACTAAATGGGTTGCTACTTCCCGTGGATTAGTTTCATTCGACGGAAGTACATGGAATGTTTATACGACTTCGAATTCAGGACTGCCCGATAACCTGATCAAAGCGGTTGCCATTGATGCTGATGGCAATAAATGGGTCGGAACCAACAAAGGTTTGGCGAAATTAGAAGGTACTTCATGGAAGGTGTTTACAGCCAATAATTCAGACCTCCCGAATAGCCGAATCAATGTTCTTTATTTTGACACCGCCGGAAATCTCTGGATAGGTATGGATGGCGGCGGTTTAGCCGCGTATAAAGTCGGTGGCGTTGTTTTACCTGAAAATTAAAAATTAAATTAACTTAAAGGAGAGCCTATGATTGCCCTGAATGCTGGTTTCAAAATTAACCGGTTACGGAGGCATTCATAAACGCTTGATCTGAATTATCCAGCGAATTATGAAATTTTAATCCTCCGTAATTGAAAGTGTAATACTATTCATTAGGAGGAACGACCGTGTTAGAAACATTCGGTTGGAATACGTTCTTTGAAAATTCATTTCTTCATAACTATCCGGAAGATTTTACCGTTGGCCGCATTGCTCTCGAACATAAAGAGCGGTACGAATTGTACACGTCCATCGGTGAAGTTTGGGGTGAAGTATCGGGTAAATTACGGTATACGGCTGCAGGACGCGCAGACTTCCCCGCAGTCGGTGACTGGGTTGTCATCGATCTCAGAGCGCAAGAACGCAGCGCTACCATTCATTCTGTTTTACCCCGTAAGACGAAGTTTTCACGCAAAGTAGCCGGCATCGAAGCTGAAGAACAAATTGTTGCGGCCAACGTGGACAAAGTTTTTATTGTCAACGGACTGGACGCCGATTTTAGTCCGAGGCGCATCGAACGCTACCTGATACTTACACGTGAAAGCGGTGCGGAACCGATCATTGTACTGAATAAGGCTGACATCGCTACGGATTTAAATAATCAGATTCAATCAATTGAAGCAATCGCGTCGGCCATTCCCGTCATTACTTTATCGGCGACAAACGACGATACACCGTCACGATTTAACTCATGGCTTCGCCCGAATGAAACGGCTGTGTTTATGGGTTCATCCGGCGTTGGAAAATCGACGATCATTAATGCGTTGATAGGTCATGATCATTTGAAAACGCAGGAAGTCCGGGTCGCCGATTCACGCGGAAAACATACGACAACCCACCGCGAACTGATCAAACTGGCGTCAGGGGCATTGGTTATTGATACGCCCGGGATGCGTGAATTGCAGTTATGGGCCAGTGAAGAGGGTTTGAATCAAACCTTTTCAGATATCGAAGCATTGGCAGCCCAATGCCGGTTTAAGGATTGCCACCATGATCAAGAACCCGGTTGCGCTGTCAAAGCCGCACTTGAGAATGGAACTCTGGATGAAAAACGGTATAAAAATTACCGGAAAATGCTCCGCGAATTACATTACCTCGAGTTACGGCAAGACAACAATGCGGCAAGGCTTGAAAGAAAGAAATGGAAAAAAATCCATGCGGATATGAAAAGAAATCCAAAAAGAAAGTAAAATCAAAAGCTCCAAATTTTTTTTTGGAGCTTTTTTTATTTAGGACAGATTTAAAATACCAAATTCATCTATAAAAGTCAGAACGCCTGTCGTTAAATGCATCGTTGAATGCGTTCACGTTCTTATTATCCGCCAAACCCGGATCGATGTCAATTAATAAAACTTCCTCCGCTTTCTCGCTGCTTTTTTTCAGGACGGCTCCATCCGGCGCAACCATAATGCTCTTCCCTGTAAACTGCATCTGCTTATCCGGTTTGACATCACGCCCGGTTCGATTGGCGGTAATTGTAAAAATATGATTTTCCAAAGCCCGTGTGATCATTGCATCCTGGCAATGAGGCATCACCAAATTAGAAGGATGACAGATGATCTGCGCGCCTTTCAACGCAAGGATTCGCGTAACTTCGGGAAACCGCCAATCAAAACAAATCATCATTCCGATACGCGCACTTCCCCATTGCTCATGACGAATCTCATGAACCGTCAATGGAATATTTCCAGGACTGAACCATAGTTTTTCTTCATAAAAAAGATGCAGTTTTCGGTACGTTTCAATTTTTCCGTCAGGTGAAACTAAAATTGATGAGTTGTAAAAATTATTTCCGGAACGTTCACAAATTCCTGAAACGATAAATCCCTCTTTTTCGGCACTCATTTTTTTTAGAAATGAACAAAACGATCCATTAGGAATTTCTTCCGCCAATTCTTCGAGTTCATTTTTTGACGAAAAAACATATCCGGATTGGGATAATTCCGGCAGCACCATTAAATCAAACGTTTCTTTGCCTAACAACTGTTCGATTTTTTGCTTGTTGGTTTCAGGCTTTCCGAAAACCGGCTCAAATTGTAAATAGCCTATACGCATATCGCTTATTTCAATAATTATCAGAATGAGGCATTACTTTGACAGCAAAACAAATTGGAAAAATAAATCATAAGAATCAATCATAATGAACACCGGATTTTTCTGTTGAGAATGTGCTTTATCTGTCTTAGTTTTGCGGGTCGTATTTAAAAAAGCAAACTAATGAACTCCGAATTTGAAATCCAACCGGCCACAGAAAAAGACGTTCCTTTGATTTTACAGTTTATCAAAGAGCTGGCTGAATATGAAAAACTATCGAGTGAGGTGGTTGCTTCTGAAAGCACTTTGCGTGAATCGCTGTTTGGCAATCGTCGGACGGCAGAAGCAGTGATCGGCTATTGGAAAAAAACGCCGGTTGCCTTCGCCGTTTTCTTTCATAATTTTTCGACTTTTCTTGGCAAGCCGGGTTTATATCTTGAAGATCTGTTTGTGAAACCTGAAATGCGCGGGAAAGGTTTTGGTAAATTTATGCTGCAATATCTGGCTCGGATTGCCAAAGAACGAGGATGCGGACGTTTTGAATGGTGGGTATTGGATTGGAATGAGCCTGCAATCCGTTTTTATCAAAGTCTTGGCGCAGTTCCAATGTCCGATTGGACGGTATTTCGAGTGACCGGGAATGCGCTCGATAAACTTGCAGAATAATTACAGTTATGGAGCTTGAATGGATTTGTTAAAAAAAATCTGGGCGTTATTTGATAAAGACTTTCTGACTGAAAGGCGTACGAAAGAATTTTTTAGTGCTATGAGTTTATTTGCAATTATGGTTCTTGTCGTCTTCAATTTCACCATCGATCCTGAATTGGAGCAAACTCTCTCCGTAGGACCTGGCATTCTGTGGGTTGCCTTTACTTTTGCCGGAACGCTGGGGCTTAACCGTGCTTTTGCGCCGGAAAGTGAAAATGGCAATTTTCATGCATTGCGGCTTTTACCCATCGACAAAGGAGCCATTTATCTCGGTAAAATGTTGTCGGCATTCGTGTTTATGTTCTTTTCTGAATTGGTCATCCTTCCTTTATTCATCGTTTTTTTTAATCTGCGACTTTCAACCGAAATCCCGGCATTATTGTTAACCTGCGCTTTCGGTACGTTTGGATTTGTTGCTGCCGGAACAATCTTTTCGGCTATTTCACTCAATACCAAAATGCGGGAAGTAATTCTTCCGCTTTTATTATTCCCTGTTGCCGTGCCGTTATTAATCGCTTCGGTTGAATGCACGGCGGTTATTCTTCGTGGCGACCCTTTTTCTGACACCTTTGATTGGCTGAAAATTATGGGCGCATTCGACATCATCATTGTCATTGGAGCTTTTTTGACTTTCGAATATGTTTTAGAAGAGTAAATTTAAGTGCTTTTTCTCCGAATTTTCCTCCTTTCTGTCAGCGAAATTTTCTTGAAATAATTGTAAAAAATCGTTAAATAGCCTCGCTAATTAGACACAACATCATTTGTATCAATTTTTTGAAGGGAGCATCGTGGAAGCACTTGCGAAACCCGAAGCAACAGCGCGTCCAAATGTCAGTAAAGATGAATTAAAGAAATGGTATCGCTTGGCGCATATGAGCCGATTGATCGACGAGCAAGCTTCGAAATTCATTCGTCAATCCAAAGGATGGTCATACCTCGCTATGTGCGGCGGGCATGAAGGCATTCAATTGGCTTTGGGATTATCCTTTCGCCCCAATGTCGATTTCTTATTTCCATACTACCGCGATCAATTAACCTGCCTCGCGGCGGGAATCAATGTATACGAAATTATGCTTAACGGCCTCAGCCGTCGTGACGATGTGGCTAGTGGCGGGCGGCATATGTCCAACCATTTCGCGAAACCATCGATCCAGATCGAAAATGTTTCCTCATGCGTTTCCAACCACACGCTTCATGCGGTTGGAGTCGCTCGGGCAATTAAGTATTATAAAGCTGAAGGAATCGCGTATGCGAGTTTCGGTGATGCGTCCTCATCGGAAGGTTATGTCTATGAAGCCATGAACGGCGCAAGCCGCGAAATGCTGCCAGTTATTTTTGTGATTCAGAATAATCATTACGGCATCAGCGTTCCATCAGAAGAACAGACTGCCAACCGTATCGTTTCGGACAATTACCGCGGACTGAAAAATCTCGGCATTTTCAATTGCGATGGACGCAATTTCTTCGACTGCCGCCGTGCGATGGATGACGCAATGGCGTATGTTCGTTCGGGAAAAGGTCCTGCGCTGGTTCATGCCGATTGCGTGCGCATCAATTCTCACTCCAACAGCGATCGCCACGAACTATACCGCTCCAAAGAAGAATTGGAAGAGATGCACCGCCTCGATCCTTTGGCCAATTTTCGCAGTTTCTTGATCGAAGAACGGATTTTTACTGAAAAGGAAATCCTTGACCTGGAATCGGCTAATACAGGTGAAGTGGATGATGCGGCTGCCCGCGCAGAAGAAGCCCCTACCCCTGATCCTGAAACGGCATTATATTTTGTCACGCCGGATCCGATGGATGTTGAAGAAACTCAGACTCAGGCCGGTGAACCAACAGAAAAAATTTTGCAGGCAATTAACCGTACTCTGCACGAAGAATTTACTCTCAATCCGAATACTTTTATGTGGGGACAGGATGTCGCTTCGAAAGACAAAGGCGGTGTTTTTAATGCCACGAAAGGATTGCAGCAAGAATTTGGCCGTGGACGTGTTTTCAATTCTCCGATTGCAGAAGATTTTATTGTTGGTACCGCCAACGGTATGTCGCGATTCAAAGACGATATTCGTGTGGTCATCGAAGCCGCGCAATTTGCCGATTATGTTTGGCCGGCCATGGAACAGATTGTCGAAACGAGCCATGAATACTATCGCTCTAATGGCCAAAATTGCCCAAACATTACCATCCGGCTTGCCAGCGGTGGTTATATCGGCGGCGGTTTATATCACTCTCAAAACGTCGAAGGCGTGATGGCCAATTTACCCGGCGTTCGGGTCGTCGTTCCTTCGTTCGCCGATGACGCGTGCGGATTATTGCGTACGTCGATACGATCACGCGGAATCACGTTCTTTCTTGAACCCAAATTTTTGTATAATCAAATTTTTGCACAAAGCCCGAAAACAGGCGCCGACCATTTTGTACCGTTCGGAAAAGCCAGAATTCGCCGCGAAGGCACGAACGTCACCGTGGTTACTTACGGAACTCCTGTCCACTGGTCGTTGCGCGCTGCTAACAAGTTAGCCGAAAAAGGTATCAGTGTCGAAGTGATCGACTTGCGATCAATTGTTCCTATGGATATGAACACAATCCGTCAATCTATTCAGAAGACCAATCGCGTCCTCGTCGTGACCGAAAATCAAGCTACCGGAGGATTCAGCGGCGAAATTGCTGCCAGGATTACGCAGGAATGTTTTGAATTTCTTGACGCGCCCGTACGTCGTTGTTGCAGTGCGGATGCACCGATTCCTTTTTCAAGAATACTTGAAGCCGCTATTCTGGTGAATGAAGAAAAAATAATGCATGATATCGAAGAGTTAGTTCGATACTAATTTTATTATTCGATCAAAATAAAAAGGGACTATTATTAATAGTCCCTTTTTTGTTTGTAAAAATCTGAAACTTATCGGAAATTTCTCGAATAACGCCGTCTTAATGAGCTGACTTACCCCACGTTTTTTCAATAAACTGATCACGGCCAGAACCGCTACGGTAATTGTGATAGTGATCAGGATCTTTCTTGTAGAAATCCTGATGATAATCTTCGGCAGGATAATACGTTGAAGCAGGTAAAATCGGGGTCACTATCGACGCTGAAAATTTTCCTGATTTGGTCAATTCTTCCTTCGACTTTTCAGCAGCTTTTTTTTGCGCTTCATTCATATAAAATATCGCTGTAGTATATTGAAATCCGCGATCGACAAATTGTCCTCCGTCGTCCGTAGGATCGATTTGCCGCCAAAAGACATTGAGTAGCTGTTCATAGCTGATCTTAGCCGAATCATAAATAATTTCCACGCTTTCGCGATGTCCTGTAGTTCCACTTCCTACTTCGCCGTAAGTTGGATTGCGCTTATGCCCGCCGGTATATCCTGAAATGGCATCAAAAACGCCGTCGAGTTTTTCAAACGGCCCTTCCATACACCAAAAACATCCTCCTGAAAATATAGCCGTATCGGGTTTGACGCCTGCCGGTACGATTTTTTTTGAATCGTCGGATTTCGCAGATTCGACTTTTGCTTCCGTAGCTTTCATTTCAGTAGATTTTTTGCAGGCCGCGACAGACAATAATAAAGCAGCGATCATTAATTTGACCATACCATTTCTCCAATGTTTTAAAATTTAGGGCTGGAAGTATAACGAGACGAATACGGCAAATATTCCGAAAAATTTAAATAAAAAAAGGCTGGTTTTTTGAACCAGCCTTTTTGATGCTTATAAAGCAAATTCATTTTCTTTTGGACTTGCTCTTCTTTTTTATAGTCTTTGATTTATTGCTTTTGGCCAAATGTTTCGTTGTTTTTTGAGCAGCTTTGGGCTTTTCTTTCTTTTGGAAAGAGCGCAGCTTCGCTTTGGCCATTTTCACTACAGCTTCGACTGTAAAACCGAATTCTTCTAACAACGCTTTGATAGGAGCGGATTCGCCAAAATCTCTCATGGCGACGATACCTCCGTCCGCATCGATACCGGTATAACGTCTCCAGCCAAAGCTCGACGCGGCTTCAACCGCGATTCGACAACGAACCGACGACGGGATTACTTTTTCCCAATACGCATCGCTTTGGCGTTCAAATAAGCTCCAGCACGGCAAGCTCACGACTCGACACCTGATACCTTCCTTTGTCAACTGTTCGTAAGCGCCGACACACAGCTGAACTTCCGAACCTGTACCGATCAATATAACCTCCGGCGTGCCTTTGCAATCAGCCATAATGTACCCGCCGCGTTTTAACCCGTTGGCTGAACCGTATCGTGAACGATCAAACGTCGGTAAAGCCTGACGAGTCAATATCAACGCCGATGGGCGATCTTTCAATTCCATAATATATCGCCATGCTTCAGCCACTTCATTCGCATCCGCCGGACGAATGACTTCAAGGTTTGGAATTGCACGCAACGAGGCTATCTGCTCGATAGGTTGATGCGTCGGACCATCTTCACCTACTCCAATACTGTCATGGGTAAAAATAAATACCGAAGGTTGCTCCATCAATGATGCCAACCGGAAGGTCGGTCGCATGTAATCCGAAAAAATCAAAAAGCCGGCTCCGTAAGTCCTCAACTTACTCAACGTCATGCCATTTACGATCGCACCCATCGCATGCTCGCGAATTCCGAAATGGAAATTACGTCCGCCAAAATTTTCTTTTGAGAAGTGTCCTCCATCGTTGATCAAAGTTTTGGTCGACGGTGCGAGGTCCGCCGCGCCACCGATCAGCCACGGAACTTTTTTAGCTACAGCATTAAGAATTTTCCCGTTGGACTCACGGCTCGCCAATCCTTTGGCATCGGTAGGAAATACCGGAATTTCCGAATCCCAGTTTTCAGGCATTGCTCGTTTTTGAATTAATTCAAATTCCTTTGCTAATTCAGGAAATGCGTGAGCATATTCCGCAAATCGTTTCTGCCAATCCGCCTCAGATTGTTGACCCTTCACCGTCATTTGTTGCGCATAATTCATCACTTCCTGGGGCACGAAAAACTTTTTATCAGGATCCCACCCGTAATTTTTTTTCGCCGCTTTGATTTCGTCTTCACCCAAAGGCTCACCGTGTGCGCCATGCGTATCTTGTTTATTGGGAGCTCCATACGCAATATGACTGTCGATGATAATCAATGAGGGACGGCCTTTAGTTGCATTGGCATTTTGCAAGGCTGAAACGATAGCCGATGTATCATTAGCGTCAGGAAGATGTTGCACAAACCATCCGTATGCTTCGAATCGTTTATGAACGTCTTCAGAAAAAGCCAGCGACGTTTTACCTTCGATAGTAATATGATTATTGTCATACAGCCAGACCAGGTTATCTAATCCGAGGTGCCCCGCTAACGACGCTGCTTCGGAAGAAATGCCTTCCATCATACAACCATCGCCGGCAATGGCGAAAATTTTATAGTTGATCAAGTCAAAATTCGGACGATTAAAATATTTAGCCAGCCACTTTTCGGCAATGGCCATACCGACGCTGTTGGCTACACCCTGCCCGAGGGGGCCAGTCGTTGTCTCAATTCCTGGAGCTAAACCGTATTCCGGATGACCGGCACATTTACTATGCAGCTGACGAAAATTACGCATATCGTCAAGAGAGATATCGTATCCATTGATGTGTAATGTACTGTATAAAAGCATCGATGCATGGCCGGCAGACAATACGAACCGATCGCGATTCGGCCAGTCGGAATTTTTCGGATTGTGTTTGATAAATTTGTCGAACAACGTAAAGGCTACCGGCGCCAACGCCATCGGCGTTCCCGGGTGACCGGAATTCGCCTGTTGAACGGCATCCATCGACAATGTACGAATCGTATTGATACAAAGCGACTCAATGGAGTTCATGAAATCTCCTCCTGTTTAAAATTCGTGAGCGGGTCTATTTGAAGAAAATTAAAAGCAAGGGCGGTAATTGCTCAAGAAGTTAATCTCTGCAAGAGCGATGTGCAATAAAAAAATGTATCGGATGAATAAATAAAAAAGTTGTCAACGCTCAAATCATTCAATCACGACTTTCGAATAATCCTCCGCGGGTTTCGGAACGTGCATTTTCAAGTCCTCCATGGTATCGACAATGACTTCCGCAACAGCCAGATTCCTGAACCATTTTTTATTCGACGGTATAATATACCAAGGCGCATGTTTTTTACTGCAATTCGAAAAAACGTCTTCGAAAGCGTTCATGTAATCCCCCCAGAGTTTACGCTCTTTCAAATCGTTAGGTGAAAACTTCCAGTGTTTTTCCTTGTCATCCAGACGCTCCTGCAGTCTTTTTTTCTGTTCGTCTTTGGAGATGTACAGAAAAAATTTCACGATAGCGACATCGCTATCGTACAGCAATTCTTCAAATTCGTTAATCCTCTCAAACCGTTCTTTGGCTTCTTTGTCGTTGATCATGCCGTGAACGCGTGTAACCAAAACGTCCTCGTAATGCGAACGGTTGAAAATTCCAACGGAGCCGCGCGGCGGCACCGCTTTATGAATACGCCACAAAAAATCATGAGAACGTTCTTCTTCCGACGGACCTTTGAAACTGTGCACCACGCAGCTTTGAGGATTGATGCCGCGCATCACATTTTTGATCGTACCATCCTTGCCGCCCGCATCCATGGCCTGCAGAATGATCAATAAAGCATGTTTTTTTTGCGCATACATTAATTCCTGTAACTCGATCATTTTGAGGTTAAGTTTTTTGAATTCGTCCCGGGCATCGTCTGCCGATTCATAACCGGCAGTATAATCGGGATCATAATCTTTGAGGGAAACCGACGTTTCCGGCGGCACTCTGAATTTTTTAACCATGTTCGCCTCCAGTAAGTTAAGTTGATCGTGCCTAACCTCATAATTTCCGATTTTCTTGGATGAATGGCCAATGATTTTTTGCAGACTTGTGCATTGATTTTTCGGTTAAACAATCCTATACTTTACGAGTTTTTTAACGCAAAAAATTTTTCACGCTAAAAAGTCTGATTTTTAGCAATTCAAAGCAACACAACGGAGTCGGAAGTGAAAGTTTCTCTCTCATGGATCAACGATTACGTCACGATCACGCTGCCTATAAATGAACTTGCGCACCGGATGACGATGAACGGTTTGAATGTCGAAGCGATTATCGAACTTGATCCGTTTCCCGGTGTCGTAATCGGCAAAGTGCTCGAAGCCCAAAAACATCCCAATGCTGATAAATTATCATTGACCAAAGTCGATATCGGCAAGGAAATTTTAAGTATCGTCTGCGGAGCTTCTAACGTGAAGGCCGGGCAGCTTGTCCCTGTTGCAACGGTCGGAACCGTCATGCCGGGAAATTTTGAAATCAAAAAAGCCAAAATCCGCGGCGAAGAGTCCCACGGAATGATTTGTTCTAAAAGCGAACTTGGCTTTGAAAAAGAAAAATCGCCGGGGATTTGGGAATTGGACATGGCAAAGGCTCATGCTCTCGGTCAGGCTTTTGCGAACTTCATGGGAATCGGCGATACGATTTTAGATATTGATGTGACATCCAACCGCCCCGATTGTTTGAGCGTATTAGGAATAGCCAGAGAAATAGCCATTATTGAAAATCAATCTATCAAACTCCCGGAAATTAAAATTGACGAAACGTCTCAAGAAATCAGTCAATTGGCGTCCGTTATTATCGAAGATGGCATCGGATGCCCGAGATACACGGCCAGAGCCATTCGTGGCGTTAAAATTGGTCCATCGCCTGAATGGTTAATAAAACGCCTTGAGGCAAGCGGGCTTCGCTCAATCAATAATATTGTTGACGTCACTAATTACGTCATGCTGGAGTGCGGTCAACCTCTGCACGCTTTTGATTATGATCAATTAGAAGGTCATGCGATCATTGTCCGTTCTTCCAAAGAAGGCGATCGCTTCGTCACGCTCGATGGAAAGACGCACATTTTGAATAATGAAACCGTGATGATTTGCGATGCGAAGCGCTCAATTGGTATCGGTGGAATTATGGGCGGAAAAAATTCTGAAATTTCCGATGCAACGGTTAATGTACTTTTGGAATCGGCTTATTTCGATTCCAAACGCATTCGCCGTTCCGCCAAACATCTTGGCATTCATTCCGATGCATCGAATCGGTTTGGCCGCGGAGTTGATCCGGAAGGATCGCTCACTGCGCTCAATCGTGCCATTCAACTGTTTAAAGAAACGGCCGGCGGAGAAATTGCCAAAGGTCATATTGATGTTGTCAAAACTTCAATCACTCCCCAATCGATTCAACTCACGACTGAGGCTGTCAAAAAACTTCTTGGTGAAAATCTTCCGGCAGCTTTAATAAAAAACATCCTGGAAAAAATAAATTGTACTGTTCGTGAAACCTCGACAGGTGTTTTCGACGTAACGCCGCCAAGTTTCAGACGTGACCTGATAGAAGCCGTCGACCTGATCGAAGAAGTTGCACGTATCCACGGCTACTCCAATTTACCAACCTCTTCCGGAGCCTACGTACACTACGATGCCTCTGCCGATACGGACGGCAAATTTATTATGAGTGTTCGCGAAACCATGAAAGAAAACGGCTTCTATGAAGTGGTCACCAATTCAATGGTTCTTGCGAAGGATCAGTTAGCTGTTGCGCCGCAATCTGAAAAAGAATTTGTGAAGCTGATGAATCCGATCGGTGAAGAAATGGGTGTAATGCGTATCTCGATGCTACCAAGCCTATTGGAAGTGGTGCGTACGAATCTGAACCGAAAAAACCTTGATATTCGGATTTTTGAAATTGGCCGGACGTATCATCATATTAACGAAGTGTTACCAAAAGAAAAAATCATTTTGGCCGGATGTGCGACCGGTAAGAGAGCGCCTATTCATTGGAGTTCAAAACCGGAAGCATTTGATTTCTTTGACTTAAAGAGCATTTTGACGCGGCTTGGGAGGAAGTTTCTACTTGACAATATTCAATTTAATCATTATCATGACCAAGAAGTTTTTTCCGCTAACTCTTTGGAAATTTTAGCCAAAGAGAATGATTTTTCGGACACAATTTTAGGCCGTTTCGGACGTTTGTCCAAGACCCTTTTACGACATTTTGACATTGATGCGGACGTTTGGGCGTTTGAACTGAATTTCCAAAAACTTCAGGCATTAACACAAAATAAATTAATATACACGCCGATTCCTCGTTTTCCTTCAGTACGGCGTGATTTAGCACTGATCATCGATCGTAATCTTGTTGCCAAGGAACTTATTGAAGTTATCCGGAAAGAAGCAGGTGATCATTTGCAAGCCTTAGATGTTTTTGATGTTTATACGGGCAATCAGATTCCAAACGACAAAAAAAGTTTAGCATTTTCATTAATTTTTCAATCGCACGAACGTACGTTGACAGAAGAAGAAGTTGATACCGTCATTAAACGAATCCTGCAACGTACGGAAAAACAATTTCAGGCATCGTTGCGCCAGTGACATAACCTTTGGCATCGCCGGATGAATGCGTCGACTACCAAATCCCGCACTACGAAAACCAAAACTACGGCTTGGGATATGGAATCGACTGATCCGATGGAATTATTAGAGCAACGTATGCGCCAATGGCTCAAACGTTTCGATGTTTTACAAAAAGAAAACGAACAACTCAAGACCCAATTACTCCAGCGTGAAACGACACCTGAAACGTCAAGCGATTCTCTCGAAGAAAAAGAACAGATTATTCGCAGACAACAGGCTCTTTTAAAAACTAAAGAAGCAGCTTTTCAGGAATTGCAAAGCGCGTATAACCTTCTGAGACAGGAATTCGAGACAGCACATGAGACTCATGAAAAGCTTAAGGAAGAAATGCAGCAGGTTCAATCGCAGTCAACAACGGAATCATCTTTTGACCGTAATGCGATTCGAGAGCATATCGAAACTGCATTGTCGAAGTTAGGACAATTAGAAAAAACTATTTCATCCATATAAAATTGTATTAACACCGCAGGTGTTAAGTTTAATGCGATAAGAAAACAGTGGACAAACATACCGTCAAAGTCAACATCTACGGATCCGATTATATGATCAAAGGCGACGCGGATCCGGATCATATTCAGACAATTGCCAAATATGTTGACCAAAAAATGCGCGAAATTAACAGCGCCGGTACGATTAAATCGTCCCTGAAAGTGGCGATCCTGGCCGCACTCAACATTACCGACGAATTCTTCAAGACACGGGAAGAACAAAACAAACAAGTTGACTCTTACGAAACCCGCGCACAAAAATTGATGGATTTGTTGCCCGATCAGGACGCTACACCGGTCGAATCGAACGAGGAAATTTCACTGTTTACTCAGAAATAATTCTGACGGCCGGAAACGACTTTTTGCCTATTTCTTTTACGAGATAAACTTAACGTATCCCTGAAATTCAAACTGCGGTGAATTCAAGTATGCCATTGCAGTTTTAATTTCAGGGATTTTTATTTAACCGAAACCGAAAACCAAGGAACTGTCACTCCACTCATGGAAATAGTCATATTTATACTCGCCGGGCTGGTTGTCACCGTAGCGGCATTTATCTTCGGACAAACGTTTGCGATCAAGATCAACGTAGCGAAACGCATTCGGGAAGCCGACGAAGAAGCCAAAAAGATACGCGATGCCGCCGTCAATGACGCCGAAAACTTAAAAAAAGAAAAACTGATCGAAGTATCGGACGAATGGTACCGCAAACGTCAGGAATTCGACGATCAAACCAAAACCACTCGCGGGCAGATCAAATCACAACAAGACCAGCTTCTGGCACGTGAACGCAATATCGAGCAGAAGGGCGATTTTGTCACGCGCAAAGAAAAAGATATACTTCACCGCGAATCGCAATTGCAGCAAAAAATCGCGGATTATGATAAAAAGTCGCTGGAATTGGAAGAATCGATCCGGACACAAAATGAAAAGCTTGAGCAAATCGCACGCATGACCGTCGAAGAAGCCAAACAGGTTTTGATGAATAATCTGATCGACAAAGCCAAAACTGAAGCGGCTCAAACGATCCGTACGATCAAAGAGCAGGCTGAAGTTTCCGCCAAAGAAGAAGTACGTAATGTATTGATTCAGGCGATCAACCGTTCGGCGATCGACCATGCTGTTGAAGGCACGGCCACAGCAATAAAATTGCCCAGCAATGAGATGAAGGGCCGCATTATTGGCCGCGAAGGCCGGAACATTAGGGCTTTCGAGACTATGACCGGCTGCGAAGTGCTGATCGACGACACGCCACAAACGATTTTAATTTCCGGTTTTGATCCTATCCGGCGTGAGATCGCGCGCATGGCTTTGGAAACGCTCATCACCGACGGACGTATTCATCCGGGTCGTATCGAAGACGTCGTTGAAAAAGCGAAACGCGATCTGGAAGAACAAATCACTAATTACGGCGAACAAGCGTTATTTGAAGTAGGCGTTCATGGCGCTCATATTGAAATTGTCAAATTGATCGGTAAACTGCGTTACCGGATGAAATACGGTCAAAACCTTCTTCAGCACAGCATCGAAACGGCATCAGTTGCGGGGCTTCTGGCGTCGGAGTTGGGCTACGATGCACAATTAGCCAAACGCGCTGGTATCCTTCACGATATCGGATACGCCGTAGATCGCGCGGATCAACATCATGCCGTTGTCGGCGCTGATCTTGCCCGCAAATTCGGTGAAAGCACGATTGTTCAGCAAGCCATTTTACAGCATCATGAAACCCCTACGATCTCCCACCCTATTTCCATACTTGTTCATGCGGCGAATGTGATCAGCAAAGAACGTCCCGGTGCGCAACGAGATTCTTTAGAAAATTACGTCAAACGTTTAACAAAATTGGAAACTATCACAAAAGATTTTCAACCGGTTAAAAACGCTTTTGCGATTCAGGCGGGACGTGAAATACGGGTGCTGGTTGACTATGACCAGATTGACGACGGAAAGGTCATTCAATTAGCCGACGATCTTGCTCATAGAATTGAATCGGAACTGGAATATCCCGGACAGATTAAGATTACGGTCATTCGGGAATATCGCGCTGTAGATTTTGCGAAGTAATTTGTACGAAATATTAATTACCCGCTAATTCCTTTTCCGTATGTGTCCGGTCGCTGAAGACCAGATAAATGGAAAGCATAATTGCCGCGGCAGCAGCGAGCGTAAGGAAAGTCACCGGTTCATCTGCTAATATCCACCCGAGTAACACTGCAATAACCGGATTAACATACGTATGAGTTGAAATTTTCGTTGCCGATATCTGTGAGAGCAGCCATACGTAGGCCGAGAACGCAATAACGGAACCGAAAATAATAAGATACAACAACGCCAACAGCGAGCGAAGAGAAACGGCGTGAAGTTCTCCCATCTCACCGAATACTATTCCCGTCAACAACAACAATACTCCACCGATTATTATTTCAAAACCAGCCGTCATCATCGGCGACGATGGAAGTTTTGCAAAACGCGAATAGACCGCGCCGCCTGACCATGACAGCGCACCAACGATAATCGCCATTGCGCCAATTACATCGGTATTGCCTGTACCGAAATCTCCAGTGGGAGCAACCAGCAAAACGATCCCAACAAAACCTACAATCAATCCGGCAATTCCTTTTAAGCTTAAGGTATAACTCCGAGCCACAAGCGACTCTATCAATGCAATCCACGCCGGTTCCGATGCAACGAGCAACGCCGCAAGTCCGGAAGGAACGGTTTGTTCCGCCCATGCCAGCAAGCCATGCCCCACGAGAAAAAATGAAGCGCCGATAATGAACAATGCGGGTAAATGTTCAGCTTTCGGTTTCTCATCGCCACGCATCCAACTCCACGCTATAATGATGAGCCCGGCGATGAGCGATCGTGTTCCCATCATCAGGAGCGGCGGAATGCTTTCCACAGCATAGCGAATAGCAAGGTATGTCGAGCCCCAAACGAAATAAATTGCGATAAAAGCTAAAACCAGCTTTGGTGTTTGATGTTCTTTGGTAATAGTGGCAGTGTTCATTTGTTTGACTACTATAATAATGTACTTGCGAATAAAGCTTGATCTCTATGTAGCGGTAACTGAATCTTATTATCCATTCTAGCGACATATACACAAACACAAGTTATTATAAATTATCTGATAGTACGACGCCTAATTAATAATCCTATCTTTTTTAAGTTGATTAAAAAGCAGATCAGTTAGATCAGCCGCATCCAACCGATTATTATTGTAAAACATATCAGCTTTTGTAGTCAAGTGGAAGTACGATCGCCAAACTCTTTTCTTGTTACCTTTTAGATCAAACAAACTTGAATTAAAGTCTTTTTGGCGAGTAACCTGTGAACCGGACCAAACAGTTTGCCCAACGAAATCAATTCTCAAGAATGCATCAGCGTTGAAACTCTCAGTTATAGAATCTAAATTCATTCGAGTTTCATCCAATTCTATTGATTCGCGATTGAATGTTTCTGAATAGAACCGGCATTCTACTTTCGAGACTTGAAGCTTTTCAATTATACGTACTCCGAAAAGCTCGCATAACTCTGATTGTTCCTTCTCAGATCTAAATAGGATGATTACTCGCTCGATTTGTCTATGAAAATCGGGGGATTTGTTTGAAACTATCGGAGCATACTCACAGCTACAAAAGTTAATCAAGAATGCCAGAACAAAAGAAAATGGCTTTTTCATAAATAACTACAAATAGATATACATCAGACCACCAGTTAAGCACCTCGCGGTCATATGTTAGCGTGACGACTATAAATTTTATGACTAAATTGATAGCACGCCCCACTATCAGCAAGACCTCAAAAACAACTTATCTAATTGTGAACTACTAATCGTGACGACGAATAGACATCGTTCATACGTGTTATCCAATGGCAACCGTCAAGCAACTCAATACAGATATACAGGGTTTTGATGAGAAAGTCCCTAAATTGGTATTATCTTGAAAAAACCTGATTCAAAACGGCAGATCATCATTCGCGTCGCTGGAAGGCTCGGCTGAGTTATTGGATAAATTGGACGACGTAGTGTCGGAATCCGACATTGGCGGCGGGACGCGCTCGTTGCCGCTATCGCCCATTCGTCCACCCAACATCTGCATATTGTCCGCGACGATTTCCGTTATGTATTTTTTCGTACCGTCTTTATCGTCATAGTTACGCGTTTTAAGTTTTCCTTCGATATAGACTAAGGAACCTTTTTTCAAATATTGTCCGCAGATTTCGGCCAGTTTCCTCCACGCTACGATCCGGTGCCAATCGGTATTATCGACTTCTTTGCCTTCTTTATCTTTGTACGATTCGTTGGTGGCAACGTTAAAAGTTGCGACGGCGGCTCCGGTCGGTGTGTATCGCAGTTCCGGGTCTTTGCCGAGGCGGCCGATTAAAATGACTTTGTTTAATGTTCCTTTTGCCATAATTACTTCCTGTGAAAATTTACGGTTATTCAGAGCTTATGGGAAATAACCGTATAAAATTAAGCTCTGTCGCTCCCCTGTTCGCCCAAAGCGACAATGCCCGATTACTTCGATTTTTTCTCAACGCTGTTGGGACTTTGCTTCGGCGTTTCTTTAGTTTCAGTCGCCGCAGTCAGACCCAGTTCCTTCCGGACTTTCGTTTCGATTTTTTTGTATGTGTCCGGATTGTCGATCAGAAACTGTTTGGCATTTTCACGACCTTGTCCGATTTTTTCATCGTCAAAGGCATACCAGGTTCCGCTCTTCTGGACAATATTCATATTCGTCGCCAGATCGATCAGATCGCCTTCGCGGGAAATTCCGAAACCGTACATCAGATCGGTTTCGACTTCTTTGAACGGCGGCGCCAATTTGTTTTTAACAACTTTGATTTTGGTTCGATTACCGACGATTTGTTCACCGGCTTTGATTTGTCCGATACGGCGAATATCGATCCGGATCGACGTATAAAATTTCAACGCGCGCCCGCCGGTCGTCGTCTCAGGATTCCCGAACATCACGCCGATTTTGTCGCGCACCTGATTGATAAAAATCACGCATGTTTTCGATTTACTCACGGCGCCGGTTAATTTACGCATCGCCTGACTCATCAGGCGCGCTTGCACACCCATCGTCGCGTCGCCCATTTCACCGTCAATTTCGCTGCGTGGCACTAAAGCCGCAACCGAATCGATAACGATAATATCCACCGCATTGCTGCGCACAAGACGCTCCGTAATTTCCAGAGCCTGTTCACCGTTATCCGGCTGTGAAATCAGTAAATTATCCGTATCGACGCCAAGGCGTTTGGCATAAACGGGATCGAGAGCGTGTTCCGCATCGATAAATGCGGCGATGCCGCCCAGTTTTTGAGATTCAGCCACCACGTGCAAGGCCAGCGTAGTTTTACCGCTCGATTCAGGGCCGAAAATTTCAGTAATACGGCCGCGCGGAATTCCTCCGACGCCGAGCGCGGCATCAATCGCGATCGAACCGGTCGAAAATACGTCGACCGTCATCGCCGAACGTTCGCCCAATCGCATGATAGAACCTTTGCCATATTCCTTCATGATATCGGAAATGGTCCGCTCCAACGATGCCTTTTTTTCTTTATCGACGACGATCGTGTCATCATCTTTTTTCAATTCTGCCATTTTAAAAATTCTCCTGAAACGCTATTGTTTTTATAAATATGGATTGATTTAAAATCTTTTTGGAAGTTGCTCAAAGTATAAAAACTGTCCATCAGACGCAAATTTAAAATTATGGAAAATTCGTACCCGTGAGCCGAAGGGGCTTATAAAGCCCCCTCATTTCCGGGAACTCAGTGAAGGAAGTTCAAAACGGCATTCCCTCGTTGCCGGTTGTTTCGGCGACCAACTCGGCTACCGGTTCTTCCGGTTCAGCCGGTTTGTCCGACTCCATCTTTGCACCGAGCATTTGTAACGTTTCAGCGACCACTTCCGTGATGGAACGTTTGACGCCGTCTTTATCGTCGTAATAGCGCGTTTTTAATTGGCCTTCAATGCACACGAGCGAACCTTTTTTCAGGTATTGCCCGCAGATTTCTGCGAGCTTTCGCCATGCAATGATCTTGTGCCAATCGGTTTGCTCGACGACTTTACCGTCTTTGTCTTTATAAGACTGGCCTGTAGCCAGGCTAAACGACGTGATCGGGATGCCGCCGGTTGTGTAGCGTAATTCAGGATCTTTGCCCAATCTTCCGATCAGGATCGCGCGATTTAATGTTCCTTTTGACATGGTAACCTCCATTATTTTTTGTTTTGTTGTTTGAGTTATTAATTATTTTGTTTATTGTTCGTCATTGATTACGTACTTAATTTAAGTAGTAGTTCCGGTCAAAAATTCTCAAAATTTGAGAAAAAATTAAAAAACCGCACTTTTGCTCCGATAAATGCTGATATATGAACCGACTTGACGAACTCCAACGCCAGATTGAAATAGCGGCTTTAATTTTTGAATTTCCGGACAAATATTCCGAAAACGATCTTGCGGGCATTTTTCTTACCAGCGAAGCAACGATCCGCCGGGACGTCAAAGTGCTTCGCGACATGGGCATCCGCGTTTTTTCACGGAAACAAGCCTATCGCGTCGAGATAAACCTCTCCGAAATCAATTTACTCGTCACGACCTATCTTGCCTTTGCTAAAAATGAAACGATCAAAAACCTCTCATTGGTCCTTGAGAAATTTTCGAATAAAACGCTTTCATTTTTCATCAATACGGTCAAAACTATCTGTGACAAACGGGTGATGGAAATTGAATACCGTTCTGCAAAAACAGATCGGCTTCAGTGGCGCACGATAACGCCGGTAGCTTTTTACAATGCCGGAAAAACACATTACCTGATCGCCATACATCAAGACGTACTGAAGATGTTCACCATCGAACGTATCGGCCAATTTCGTTTTACAAAACAGCCGTCGCCGGTAAAAGAAATTCCGTCAGTCAATGATTTATTCAAAAATTCATGGGGTTCTTTTACAGGCGGTAAAATGGTCATCGTCAGGCTGCGATTTTCGGATGACCTGGAACAATACATGACCGATAAATTCTGGATTGAGAATCAGGAAATTCATCATACGGACGAAGGTTTTGAGATTACGCTTCGGGTGAAGTTATCCAACGAGTTTATCGCCTGGGTCATGGGTTGGGGCGACGCCGTCGAAGTATTGGAACCGGTTGAATTAAAAACAGCTGTCCTCAAAAAAGCTAAAGCCATTACAAAAAAATATCAAACTGACTAAACGAGGTCTTTATGAAAAAGCGACTTTTTACTCCCGGACCAACGCCGATTCCCGAGCATGTCCAACTCAGCATGGCCCATCCGATCATTCACCATCGGAACAAAGATTTTGAAGACATTTTTATCGAAGTGAATGAGAACCTGAAATATCTCTACCAGACCAAACAACCGGTTTTGACATTTGCCAGTTCAGGCACAGGAGCAATGGAAGCCGCTTTTGTGAATTGCCTTTCCAAAGGCGATACGATTTTAAATATCGAGGGCGGTAAATTCGGCGAACGTTGGACAAAAATTCCGCAAGCCTACGGAATTAATGTAGACGTCATGAAAATTGAATGGGGTAAATCGGCTAATCCCGACGATGTCAAAACAAAATTAAAAAATAACCCGAACATTAAAGCGGTTGTCATGACGCATAGCGAAACTTCGACCGGTGCTTTTACGGATGTAAAAGAAATGGCGAAAATTATACGGGAAAATTCCAATGCGTTGATCATGGTCGACGGCGTGACGTCTGTCGGCGCTATGGAATTACGTTTTGATGAATGGGGACTTGATACGGTCGTAACCGGATCGCAAAAAGGATTGATGTTGCCTCCCGGTTTGGCCTTCTGTGCCGTGAGCGAACGGGCGATGAAAGCACGCGAATCGTCGGATTTACCTAAATTTTATTTCGACTTCAAACGCGCCGCCAAAGAACTCGGGGCTAATACAACGCCTTTCACGCCGGCAATTTCCCTGATCCTAGGATTACAACAAACGCTGCGGATGATCAAAGAAGAAGGTATTGAAAACGTATGGAAACGCCACAGCGTTATGGCCGAAGGTTGCCGCCGTGCGGTAAAAGCGTTGGGATTGCAAGTATTTGCCGAAAAGCCGGCCAATTCCGTCACGCCGGTTAAAGTTCCTGAAGGGCTCGATGCGGATAAGATATTCAAAATTCTGCGCAGCGATTTTGGTATGACTTTAGCGAGCGGCCAGGATCATCTGAAAGGTAAAATTTTCAGAATTTCACATTTAGGTTATTATGATGTATTTGATATGGTGACGGTTATCGCCGGAATTGAAAATGCGCTGCATCGTTTAGGATGGAAATTTGAAACCGGCGCCGGAGTAAAAACTTTTCAGGAATATGTGAATTCGTAAAATTTTACTGGATTTGCAACGCAGTTTTAAAGTGTGGTAACTCATTTCCATTTAAATAATCGTAATCCACCTTGCAAACCAACCCATAGAACGTACGGCGCCTGCAGAAAAAACCATGTCAAAAAAAACGAAAATGAAAACGGTTTTTGAAATTTTTGAAAACCGAGATATGTTACAAGGAAATCAATGATCAGTTTGTTGATCCAGCCGAATACTACGAGTCCCAGCATCAACTTATTCCAGATGCCCCAGATTAACCCGCCAGCTAAAAACACATTAAGTCCGTAGACGCTGACGAGATACGTAAAAAATAACGGGCTCATTGTCAGCATCATTTCCGTATTCGACGCCCATCGTGCGCGTTGATGAATAAAAGCGCTCAATGTCGGCTCGGAGCGCGTTGAATTAAAAGTTCCGGCATCACCGGCAAAAACAATTTTCCATTTTTTTAATTGTCTGATCAATTGCATCATCAAAACATCATCGCCGGAAATACGATGCCGGATTTTTTCAAACCCACCTGCTTCGTCAAACGCGACGCGCCGATAGGCCAGGTTCTGCCCGCTCGCAGCAAACGGCAATCCTAAATTAGTAATCCCGCACGCCGCCGCTTTCATCGCTGCAAAATCAAACGACTGCTGCCGCTCAAACCACGTCGCTCCCCTCGTAAACGACGCTCCTATGACCAAACCAACATCTTTCGTAAAATATTTAACAATACCTTCGATCCATGTAATTTTTACACCGCAATCCGCATCCGTAAAAAGCAGGATCTCACCCCGCGAAGCTTTGATACCCTGCTCCAATGCATTTTTCTTGCCGGAAATATTCTCAGGTTTTTCTTTTATTTGAATCAATTTTACAGATGGATTTCTTTTTGTTAAGTCACGGATTATTTCAGGTGTACGATCATTGGAACGATCATCGACGACAATGATTTCAAATAAATCGGAAGGATACGTTTGATTCAAAACACTATTTAAACAATCCGGTATCGATTGTTCCTCATTACGAGCCGCAATAATAACGGACACGAAAGGCCTTACGGCATTCCTCTGCGATGCCGGCATAAATAGCCCCATAACAAAGAGTAATCCCGTTACAACGTAGATTCCCAAGACCATCGCAAATAGAATAATAATTGCCGTCATACTAAACTTTCAAATGCTTATCATGCGTGGTATCTTTCCAGTCAAATTTTCCAAATTGTCCCCACGCACCAAAAACAGCGATATATAATGGATGTAAAAAGACCAATATCGGATACATACTCAGGTAAAAGAGTTTTTTAAATCGTACGGCGCCGACAAAAAGTAAAACAAAATCAGAGGAAAATTTCATTATCCATGGGTACCATTTCCAAAAATCCTTGTGCCCATCCAACCAATACAGCGGTGCGTACGCCATCAGCATGAGATTGAATATGTAATATAAAACTAATGTAATAACCATATTCACCGAATAATGCCGTCCTTTCGACGCCTGACGAATTTTTTGGTTAACAAATTGCCTGAACGTCAATGGCGGATGTGTTTCGACCAGAGAATTGCGCCGGATAGTGTACGCCATTTTCCATTTCGTCTTTTTTACGAGGCCCAGCAGCAGATCGTCATCGCCGGAAACAAAATGAGCGATCTTTGAAAAGCCGCCGACTTCATTAAAAACTTCTTTCCGATACGCCAGGCTCCGTCCTGTAGCCGTGACCGGTTTATTCCACAGGCAACTTGCCGCCGCGGCTGATGCCAGGGCTAATGAATCCAACGCCACAAAATGGTGAAATACCGACCAGCGGTTTAGCGGTTTGATCGGTGAATAGCCTATGACCATGCCTACTTCGGACGTGAAGCATTCAGTCATCGAACGGATCCACGAGACTTCGGCATAACAATCGGCATCCGAGCACACAATAATTTCGCCCTTGGCAATTTTAATACCTTCATTGAGCGCATTTTTTTTGGGAGCCATCGTTGCATGCATTTCTTTAATGTCAACGATGGTAAAGTGTTTAAATTTATTCTCAAATTCTCGCGCTATCGCCGAAGTTCGATCCGTCGAACGATCATTGATCACAATAATTTCGAATTTATCCTGATTATAGTCTTGGAGCGCCAGAGCTTCGAGGCATTCGCCGATATGGCGCTCTTCGTTTCGGGCAGGGATCAATACGCTGACAAAAAAGTCTTTTTGAGAGCGTGGCGAACGATAGATCAATAACGCGCCTGTCAGGATGAGAACAAATAAACCGTATACCGTGGCCATACACGAAAGAAAAATATCGATGATGTTGTATTCCATGAATCCTTTCTAACTCTGTTGGCCGTTCGCTCTTGCATGCGTCAACGCGTGCCATAAATAATAAGTTGCCAACGACTCCCAGCCGGCCCATTGACGGGCAATTTTGACGACTTCTTTTTCACCAATTTTCTTTTTAAAACCATAAAAAAGTCGCACGGCTTGATGCAATCCTAAATCGCCGCGCGGGAATATTTCCCAACGCCCAAGATGCATTAAGCAGCATTCTGCCGTCCAGTGCCCGATCCCTCGGATTTTAGTAATTTCAGCCCGAAATTCATCATTCGGCAATGTTTCCATCGCATTCAAATCAATATCGCCGCGTACAATGGCTTTAGCCAAATCGATCAAGTATTCGGCTTTACGCTCTGAAAATTTTACACGGCGTAAATCGGATTTGGTCAATTCCGCTACCCGGTGTGCCGTCGGAAAAACATAAAATGTATCGTTATTGGAATCAATCGATGCACCGAACTTCCTGACAAATTCCATTTCAACTTTATCGGCGACGTGCACGCTGATTTGCTGGCTCATGATACACCGTGTAACACATTCAAACAGATCTCCGGACGAATTCGGTTTAAGCCCGTAGAATTGTTTGGTGACGGCACGCATAACCGAATCATGCTTAATCCCTGAATAAAATTTTTTCAAGTCCAGGTCGAGAAGAAATTGTCTGCCAACAATAGTTTTGACCCATTTCAAATCGTTTTTGGTGATGTGACCGCCGGAAATGGACAGTTTTAACCGAGGCTCTTTAGGCGTTCCTTTATCGGATAAAGTAATCAAGGCAGCATTGCCGCGTATATCAATCGCACATTTATATACGGAACCGCTACGATCGTATTGATCGTAATGATAACGTTTATTCCGATGTGAGTGAATGGAAATATTAAAATCGTACGGAGGTAAAGGATGTAATGTCGTTGAAAAAGTATTCATTGACTCCCGCCATTTTTTGGCGGGCAATATAAAAATTTTTGATGCACTTTCAAAATATTTCCAAGCTCATGGAAATAAGGTTTGCAAATAGAATCCTTTTGCCTCAATATCCGTTTTATGGTCGCGGATAAACTGGCCTATCGTCTCGGTGGAAATTGAATTGGTGATACCGTACCGGATATCCGTTTTTTGTTCGACAAAAACTTCACCTTCATACGGCATGCCCGGATTGTAGAGCGACTGATCGAATTCTTTCGAAGGCGTCAAAATAAATTCATAGTTAGCCGCCACCGACTTGGCCATCCCGACTAATTCAAAGTTAGGCACGCCGTCGCGGATAGCCAGCACGATACCGCCGCTGAAACCGCGATTGAACGGTGCGTCCGTCAGAAACGATCCTTTTTTATCGCGATTAGGACTGCTAACGATACCATTGGTGATCATCTTATACCCCATCGGATAACCGATGATATACAAATACGTTCCCCATTCAAGCTCCTTGGACTTACCAATCGGATATTTAAAAATCGACAAAGGCTGCTCAGGCAGTGACTTTAAAGTTTGTCCAATGATGGCAATATCGAGTGCGACATTGCTTGCCAGAATCTCAACTTCGCCGCCCTCCGGTAAATCACGGACAAAGTTGGTCTGTCTTTCCCGAATGGATACACTTTTAATGACATCACCTTCCTGACCCCGTGAATAATAACTATACGTTGTGTCCGGAAAATCAACGATATGTGCGCACGTCAGCAGTGCTATTTTTTTATCCTGATAATACAGAATCGTAGCCGTTCCTGAAACTGAGTTATGCGAATACAAAGTTTTGTTCGATTTTTTCAGAATGGCTTCGTCCTTAAAGTCCACCGGTCTTACTTGTGCTTCTTCGGGAAAAAGATACGTTTTGTAAAACGCAGTGGAATAGATCATTTTCACAGTTTCGCTTATTTCAGCCAACTGCTTCGAACAATCTTTGTATGGAAATTCGCTGTCATACTTTCCATCACCAAGCGTCGGATAAGCAACGTCATAAATTCGCTTCGCGCATGAAATATGCACGAACGTCAGCAACAGCAACCATCTTACTGTGTTCATAAACGCCTTCCCTTGTTTAACGGGATTGTCAGCGTGATTTATTTTAATCCGGACGGCGTACGTGGTGTAGACAGCAATTGTTCGAACAACTGCCAACGCTTATCGGGATTATCGGGCGTGCCGCCATTGCGTTCGATATACTGAGCGACCATATCCTGACCGAGATTATAATTAATCACGTACGCACGGTATTTGTCCATAAATCGGATACGTTGTTCGGCACGTTCACGCGGATATAATCCGTATTGAATAAGCCATTCAATCGCGTCTTCTTTACTCATCGTACCATTCAGATAAGCACGGGCCGCTTCGTTCCCGGAGTACGCCAATTCTTTTTTAAGGTGTTCGATCTCATAATATTTATCGGCTAAACTCGAATCAAGGCCTGCAAGCGGAAAAAGGACTTCTTTTTCAAACCGCATGCGGTCAGCGGCCGGAAAGGCAACGTCAATGCCGTAATTTGCGCTGCCTTCCATGAGCAATGCCTGCGGGGTAAACAGCGGCATCACGGAATATTCCATCCAACCTTTTTCTTTCATCATCCTGTTTTCAACCAGTGTATTAAATACATGATGTCCCGGATAACCTTCATGACTGGCGAGATCAACAGCACGATCGATAAAAATCGGGTAATCGGTATTCACCTGAATTACACTGAAGCTGTTGCCTTTGAACCAATTATATCCGCTCCACGCAACATCCGTCACGTACTCGACGACAAAATTTTCATTCGTCGGCATTTTAATATGTTGCAGTGTACGACGACGCCCCTCGGCAATGGCAGCTTTGAAAACCGTGTCGAGTTTCGCTTTAGGAATGACGAATTGATTGCGAAAGTTATTGGCGCGGTCAATGATATTGCCTTTGCCGGGAAGCGCAGCATCCAATTTTTTCAGGATCTCTTCAAAATGCGGTTGATCGTATTTCGGAGGCTGTGCATCGTACAATTCTGCGGCTTCCTCATCGAAGGTCAATTTACGTCCAAGTAACATCTGTGTTTTAGTACGTGCAGCAACCAATTGCTTATAAAGAAACTTATAACGCAATTCTTCCATTTCAGAAATATTCGTCCGCGGAATAGCCTGAAGTTGATTGAGCAATTCATCGGCTTCTTTTTCAAGCGCACGAATTTGAGTTGTATCGTCAGACTTGACGGTATCCGGTGCAGGACGCCATTCCGCCGGTCCGTAATACGCATCAATGTAATCGGCATCATACAATCCGATTTTTAAGGTCAATTTAACATACTTTTCGGCAACCTGATTCATGGTCATAGTATTTTCCTTACTGCAGGAGGTTACAAACAAACCACACGCCATAACTAATAGTATAAATTTTCGTGACATTTTCTTCTCCGTATTGATTAATTGTCTATTGATCGTTGTTAATTGATAATTTGTCATTGATGAAATATTGAATATGCCTCATGTAATCCAACGCCTTTATTAATCTTTGCTCTGAGTCCACTCAAAACCGTTTCCATGGCTGTCAAACAAGTCACGACGTTTTTCATATTGCACCCATAGCCCATCAAACCGATGCGCCAGATTTTTCCGGCGAGCGACCCCAGTCCACCGCCGATTTCAAGGCCATACGAATTAAGTAATGCCGTTCGCACAGTCGCATCATCCATACCTTGTGGAATGGTCACCGCATTGAGTTGCGGCAACCGCTGATTTTCGGGAACAATGAATTGTAATCCCATGGCTTCAAAACCGGCTTTGAGCGCTAAATGATGTTTCCTGTGCCGCGCCCAAGAATTTTCCAATCCTTCTTCCTGCAAAATGACCAGCGCTTCGTGGAGTCCATACAAAGGATTGATCGGCGCCGTATGATGATACGCACGTTTCGTCCCTCCGCTCCAGTAGGACATGACTAAATTCAAATCCATAAACCAGCTTTGAATTTTCGTTTTCCTGTTTTTGATCTTCTCCACGGCGCGCGGACCGAAACTCAGCGGCGACAACCCCGGAATACATGACAAACATTTCTGCGTTCCGGAATAAATCGCGTCAATTTGCCATTCGTCCACTTTCACCGGAACGCCGCCCAGCGACGTCACCGCATCGACAATAGCGATGCAATCATATTTATGCGCGATATCAACCAGCGTTTTCGCATCGGATAAAGCGCCCGTCGACGTTTCCGCCTGCACGAAAGCAACCAACTTGGCGTCACGGTTATTTTTCAGCGCGTCCTCCAATTTTTGGGGACTTACCGCTGTTCCCCAGGCATCCTCAACCAGAACAGCCTGACCGCCGCAACGTTCGGCCATGTCTTTCATACGGCCGCCGAAAACACCGTTTTGACAGATGATTACTTTGTCACCGGGTTCAACTAAATTGGCAAAACACGTCTCCATACCGGCCGAGCCGGGAGCGGAAACGACCATAGTCAATTCGTTCTTAGTTTGAAAAGCATATTGCAGAAGCGCTTTGACTTCGTCCATCATTTCGACAAATTTAGGATCGAGATGGCCGATGGTCGGACGTGATAATGCTTCCAACACGCGCGGATAGACATCCGATGGCCCGGGACCCATCAATGTTCGCATCGGAGGATGAAAAGATTTCGTTACCATAGTATGCCTTATTTAATGCAATTTAATGAAATGCGGGAAAGAAAGGAATGCCGGATTAGTGGCATTTTTTGAAAGCAGCTAAAGATAATGGAATAAATTGAAAATTGGAAATTGAAAATTACTAAAAAGTTCTAATTAAGCGGAGCACATGACAATAATACGTTTTTTAAAAGGTTTTTGTCAATTTTTTGCGGTAGTGTCTCAAACTGAAAAACAACCAATTTTGGTTGTCATTTTATACATATTCGCAATATTTTACATGAAAAACTACCAATTTTGCTAGTTGCCTTATCACATATTTACTGTATACTGAGACATATCAGTATTATATCTTATTATGTTTTATTATATTTTGTAAGCAGTAACCATAAAGGGTTTACAATGAAAAAAATCATCGTGCTTTTTTTATTGGCTTTATTTTCAGATAAAATAGTTTTATCTCAAATCTCTGCCTATGAACCTAACATTCTCAATATTTCATTCCCTGAAAAAAATATTCCATGGGATTTTAATATCCATTATAATTATAACGAATCCGGCCTCAACAACATTACATTGCAAAACGGTAAATACTTAACCAATAACTTTTTTGCAATTCTCAACGGAGAGTGGATTGATTATAATCAATGCGATGAATGCCGAGATTTAGAAAAAAAAAGATGTTGAACTTGGATTTGGATTCTCATTGCCTGAAGCACAAAAAACACGCATTAATTTTTTGGCAGGTATCGGTCTTGGTTCGATTGATCATCTGGAACCCAAACCAAAACTTTTCCCTGACGCAAGCATTTTAGTAGAGGGAAATTATTATAAGTTTTTTGTTCAAGGCAACGAAGGATGGATAAACCGTCGATTTGAACGGATTCTCTCTTTTCGAATAACCGGAATTAAGTTTTCAAACTATACCAAGACCGAAATTTTAAACGATGGCGCTGAAAAATTATCGACGGAGGGACGTCATTATGCTGTTTTCGCCGAGCCTGCGGCCACGCTGCGTTTCGGATTTGAGTATTTTAAATTATCCTCACAAGTCGGTTTTTCATTTCCAATATCAGGGCGTAGAAGTTTCGATAATAACGGCTTATGGTTAGCCATGGGCCTACACCTATCATTTCCAAAACCCTAAATTTTTTGTATAAAGAATTCCTACAATTCGGTCGTCACATAATCACGCATTCAATCGTAAATACGTTTCCTCGTATATTGGAACGAATTTACCGTTAATTAAGCGATCCTCCACACAAAAATCGTGTGATCGTCCTCGAGCCCGATGCTCGTTTCCCTTTCTTCAGACTCCGTCATAACACGCCGCCATTCATGAAGAATGGCTTTGCCGAATGAAATGTCAACAATATGTTCATTATCGCTTAAACTCCATTCATAATAGTTCGATTCGAATGGCGAATAAGTCAGTCTTAATCCATCCCGATTCTCATAAGGCGAATTAAAATCCGGTACACGCAGAATTTTTTGAGTCACGGCTTTTGTGCTAATCAAAAAAGTACAGTCAGAATCTGATCTTTCGATTTGATTCAATAACTCGACAAAAAAATTCCAACCTACGGCATTGGCCGTAAAATGCCATTCACTGCCAAGCCATCCGTCGGTTTTGTATTTCCAGAAATATATCGAGCCGCGTTGTGTGAGGTAAGAAGCAATATTCATCGTGGAAGATACTTCATATCATTATTTTATACAACATGCAGATTGGGCGCCTAAAAAAATAGCGCGGCAATTTTTTTCGCCACGCTATTTCATTAATTGAATTTTCTACTAAAAACTACACCGGCGTTACCGTTCCATCATCCAGATTGAGAATAAAAGTGAATCCGCCGTACTCCAGTGTTGCCGTATTATCGCCATCGAAGGTTATGGTTCCTTCGATGAAATAGGAGCCTGACAATTCCGGTGCGGTAACCGAATAATCGACTGTAAAATGGATCGATCCGCTTTCCGGATATTCCGGTTCATCCTCTGCGTCATTAAATGGCCCGAAAATCTTCAACGCATGGACGTCATAATTATAACTTGCTGTGGCCGTCAATTGCGCTACGGAGAATTCACTCGACGCACTCGTCGATCCCGTGATTGTAATAAAATTCGTATTCGTCACAAAAGGTTCGTCGCTCTGAATATCGTAATTTTCCGAATAATCGAGCGTGACGTCGACGGAATCGCCCAACGCGCCTTCACTGGAATCGACGACAACGCCATTCACATTAACATGAGTTTCATATTCCATTCGATCAGTCAGTTCCGTCGCAAGACCGAATAATCCTCTTGGTGTGTAGCGAACTTTATAAAATAATGAAAAATTTACGCCATTCTCAGTTGTATCGGCATCCAGCGTCCAATATCCCGTATTGCTGTTGTATGTAAAGCTGACGGAATTTGCCTTCATCATTGTGCGGCGTTTACCGAGCCGATGTTTACTCAGGCCATCCGCGCTCCCGTCAAACGATTCGCTGAACGATGCAGCCTCTAAAACTTTATTAACAATCTCCAGAGGATCGGTCTGGCTGGATTGAAGCTGTTCATACGATTGCTCAGCTTCAGTTTGTGTAGAAAATTCAACCGGTTGTTTTTTATCGGAATCACAGCCTGTGGCTATAAAGAAAATGCATAACAAAACGGTAATAAAATTTTTAAACTTCATAATAATTCCTCTCAATTAGTTATGAACAGCGATAAGTGTTATGCATGCAGCATCGATCAGAGATGTAAATAAAATTTTTTGCAGACCTGACGGTTAAATAACCTTTATCACACTTCAGAACGAAGCACTTCCAACGGCGGCTTTTCAAGTACATCGCGGCTGACGAATATACCGATCATGATTGTCATCGCCGTCACTACAAGCCAAACACTCACAACCGGCAACCACGCCGGATCGTATGGCGTTTCAAATACAAAATAAGCCAGCGCCCACGCACCGCCAAGCGCCAAAATGGATCCTGTCAGCGCAGCCAACCCTCCTAAAAATAAGTATTCAATTCCCATGATTCGTAACACTTGCCGTCTCACAGCGCCTAAAGTCCGCAACAGTACGCTTTCATTCAACCTTTGATAACGACTTGTGATCAAAGCGCTGATTAAAACAATAAATCCCGTCAGCATACTGAAAAACGCCATAAAACGAATGACAAAGGAAATTTTACTAAGAAGTGAGTCAACGGTTTTTAAAATCAACGTAAGATCAACGATGGAAATATTAGGAAATTTTTGAACAACGATTTGCTGTAACTGAGCGGATTCCTCATTCGATGTTACGCGCGTTACGAGTACAGAAAATTGCGGCGCGCCTTCGAGAACGCCGGTTGGAAAGACTACAAAAAAATTCGGCTGCACGCGGCGCCAATCAACTTTTCGGATATTTCCGACCAACGTGTTCACGGTCAAACCTTGCACGTTGAAAACGACCGTATCACCGATAGCAACATCAAGATTTTCAGCCATACTTTCTTCGATGGAAATGAAAATGGTATCCGACGGTAGACGTACCGCTTTTTGTAATTGCCCATGAATGATCGTTTCCGTATTTGTCAGCGTATCGCGGTAAGTGCATCTGAATTCTCTGACCCAGCGGGGCACGCGCGATGTTGTGTCGGCTCGGATTTCTTCAATTGTTTTGTTTTTTACGCCGGCAAGTCCCATGGTGACAATCGGCACGCGCTGCATGATCGGAAGACCCAGCGATTGTACGGTTTCAGCAACACCTTCGGCCTGATCGGTTTGAATATCAAACAGCACGACATTCGGTTGCGTGCCGCTCCCTGCGATGGATAATTGGTCCACCAGCATTTGCTGCGTGAGATATAAGCTTGAAATTAAAAATGTACCGAGTCCGATGGACAGCATCAGAATGATCGTCTGATTGTTCGGGCGATATAAATTCGCCAAACCCTGCCGCCATTCGTACCCCCAGGCCCGCGGCAGAAATTGTTTAACAACTCGCATCAATAGTCGCGCCGCAAGAATTATCAGCCCGAATGCCAAGGCAATCGCAATGGTGAAGAATACGCCTTGTACCCAATCACCGGTAATCGCTCCGGCAAATCCGCATACGGCGGCTGTGATAACCGTCATGACGATCCAGAGCAACGGCTCTCTGAATCCGGATTTTTTTTCTTCGTAAGACGAACGTAAGGTGACGAGCGGCGAAATTTTTCGTACGCTCAACAAAGGCAACAGGGCAAACAGCATGGCCATCAAAAATCCAATGGCAAATCCCTCACCAATAGCCACCCATGATAAACTCCAATTGACTTCTACCGGTAAAAAATCTTTAAACACATTAGGCAAAATCGTTTGAATGCCGATACCCAGCAAGACGCCTGTGAGAGAACCCCAGAAACCCATCGCTGCGATTTGTATCAAATAAATTAAAAACGCCTGCGACGATTTCGCTCCCATCGATCGCAACACTGCAATGGTTGACCATTTTTGTTTGATAAACACATGAATGGAACTGGCCACTCCCACACAGCCCAATAACAAGGCAATGAACGCCACCAGGTTCAAAAACCGATATAGATTATCAAACGATCTTCCTAAGGCGGCTTTCCGGCTCTCGACCGTTTCGTACGATAATTGATATTTCTGAATATGCGGTTTAATCGATTCGACAATTTTTTCAGAATCATTTATTTTGAAATATATTTTATAAAGAACCCTGCTGCCGCGTTGTAGGAGGTTGGTTTCATTCAAATATTTCATCGGAATGTACACCGGCGGGCTGACGAGGGATGTGGCCGCCGATTCGCCCGGAATCTTTTTGATTCTCCCGGCAATTTGAAACGTCATCGCACCTAACTTAATTGAATCACCCAAAACGGCGCCGTATTGAATCATCAGCCCGTCATCGACAAGCGCTTGTTGTGAAACACGGAATTTTTTTTCCGATTCTATCGGCTCCGTCTCTAATGCGCCATAATATGGAAAATTACCTTCGATGGTTTTCACTTGAATCAGCCGCGTTCCGCCGTTTTTAACGAAAACAATCATCGACGCGAAACTGATCTCGCGCGATTGCTCGCCGCCGATCGAATCGATCAATGTTTCCGTCTCAGGTTTAAAAGGCTGACGGCTGGATAACACCAAATCGGCTCCGAGCAACGACTTGGCTTGATCGTCCACATCGCGTTTAAAATTATCATTCATCGATCCGATGGCCACCATAGCTCCGACGCCCATGATAATCGACAGTGTAAACAATAATAATTTACCGCGATGTTGCCGGCTATCACGAATAGCCATTTTTAGAAGCCACTTCATAATGAATAATGAGCAATTAAGAATATCGAATAATTTTGGTTTGTTAATTTCTTATTATTACCAATCATTTTTTAAAGGGACTATCGTTAACAACATGCCCCCCTTTTAATTGGATAATTCGTTGCGTCCGTTGTGCAAGTTCTAAATTGTGTGTAACTAAGACTAGCGCCGTACCGGCTTCGTGATTAAGTTCAAAAAGCAGTTCTTCAATTTTGTGACTTGTTTCATCATCCAAATTACCGGTCGGCTCGTCGGCAAACAAAATAGTGGGTTTGGTAACAAAGGCGCGTGCCAGCGCTACACGTTGCTGCTCGCCGCCGGAAAGTTGAACCGGATAATGGTCCAGTCGGTCGCCCAGTCCCACGCGTTCAAGCCATTCTCTGGCACGTACCTCGGCATGATTTTCGCCGCGCAATTCCATCGGCACCATGACATTTTCTAGCGCCGTCAACGTTGGAATCAACTGAAAATTCTGAAATACGAATCCGACGGATTGATTGCGAATTATGGCACGCTGGTCTTCGTCAAGCCCGTCGAGAACAACCCCGTTAAGTGCGACGGAACCGGCCGTCGGACGATCTAAACCGGCGCATAAACCTAGCAACGTGGTTTTGCCGCTTCCCGAAGGGCCTACGATCGCACACGACGCACCTGCTTCCACCGAAAAGCTAATATCTTTGACAACAGTGAGTTCGCGATGACCGCTTCGATAAGATTGAGTAAGATGAGTGACGCTTAAAACTGTGGACATAGTTAATGAATTTTAGTATGTTGGATTCGCCCGATTAAAAACGGAAATAACATAACGATCCGTTATTAGAATCACAATACGCATTTTCGAAGTAATTTGTTCTTACTACAACTTCCGATGACAAAATACTGGAAGGTCTGATTTTGTTTCGATACATCACCATGTTTTTCTTTTTTTATTCCACGGTATTTTCGCAAGATCAAAAAAACATTGTATTCCTCGGCAATAGTCTTACGGCCGGTTTTGGTGTTGAACCTTCCGAAGCATACCCCTCGTTGATTCAGAATAAAATCGATCAAGCCGGATTAAATTTTAAAATTATTAATGCCGGTATCAGTGGCGAAACAACGTCCGGCGGACTACGCAGAATGGATTGGCTTCTGAAACAAAAAATTGATGTGTTGGTCTTAGAATTGGGAGCCAACGACGGCTTGCGCGGTATTCCTCTCAATCTCACTAAAGAAAATTTACAGGCGATTATTACTAAAACTAAAGAAAAATATCCCGGAACAAAAATTCTCATTGCTGGTATGGAAGTTCCGCCTAACATGGGTGAAACCTATACGACAACTTTTCGAAAAATTTTCCCCGATCTTGCAAAAACGAATGGCATTGAAAGGATTCCTTTTTTGTTGGAAGGTGTTGCCGACAAACCCGATTTGAATTTATCCGACGGAATCCATCCCAAACCTGAAGGCCACAAAATCGTTGCCGAGACTGTCTGGAAGTATTTGAAACCCATTCTTCAATCTGTAAAATAATTTTTAATCATTCATCCATTAAGAAGGAGATTCTATGAGCGCATCGATTATCATTTTGGAAACCACGCAAGGTACCATTGAAGTACAGCTTAAACCTGACGCGGCTCCAAAAGCGAGCGAAAATTTTGAAAAGCTGGTTGAAAAAGGATATTACGACGGCATTATTTTTCATCGTGTGATCAAAAATTTTATGATCCAAGGCGGCGACCCTACCGGCACCGGTCGTGGTGGGCAATCGGTTTGGGGCAAACCGTTTGAAGATGAATTCAGTCCCAAGGAAAGATTCGACCGCAAAGGATTGCTCGCAATGGCCAATGCCGGCCCGAGAACAAACGGCAGCCAGTTTTTTATAACCACCGTTCCGACCGCATGGCTTAATGACAAACATACCATTTTCGGCGAAGTCATTTCCGGTTATGATATTGTTCAAAAAATTGAACAAACGGCGACGGATAAAATGGATCGACCGCTCGCTGAACAAAAAATTATTAAGGCGACTAAAAAATAGCGATGCGTTTTTTAAAATTTGGGGCTTTTCTTTTTTTTATGTCAGCGATGCTATCCTGCCCTTCATCAGGGCAGGATAAACAATATTATTTCTACAACCCCGCTAACCAATTCGGCTCCGATTTATATTTCAACCCCGGATCGCTAATTCTCAACGGTTCTTATGATATCCTGCGTAATGGAGCGCATAGCAAGGATATTACAAGCATTTCCTACCGTGATGGTATGAAAGGCGTCTGGAAAAATATTTCTCATCCTATCAAAAATATCAATCGTTACGGTTGGGGTAATTTTTGGGAGAGAGAATTTTTTAATTTTACACTTAAGCCTAAATCCATGCAATTTGCACCGAATCTTATGAACCACACTATCGGTAATGGTATGCAGTACGTAAAACTGGCCGAGTGGTTTGATTATCATCAGATTCCACTCCCTTATGTCTGGTCCTTCCTTACGACCACTACATATCAATTCATGAATGAAGTTAATGAGAACGGAGCCTATCAAGGCACCAACGTGGATCCGATTTCCGACATGTTGATCTTTAACCCGTTAGGCTTCCTGCTCTTTAGTTCTCATCGCGTGCGATATTTTTTCTCACACACATTGCCCTTATACGACTGGTCGTTGCAACCGGTGTACAATCCGTCCAATCATTTTATGGAAAACGCCGGACAACAATTTGCCATCAAAAAACCTTTTTCTTCCGAAAGCCACTACGGCGCGTTCATCTATTGGGGCATTCACGCGATGGCAGGTTTGACCTATACTCCCGATCGTTTGCATTATTTTTCTGTAGGAGGCGGAGTGGTAGTGAATAAATTGAACGTGCGTGGCACGGAACAATCTCGTTATATCACGCCGAACCTGGATGGTGCGATTGGCTTTTTTTACGATAAAAACCACTCCCTGATGACCTCACTGCTTCTTCAGGGTCCGAAATATTATACCGCACAATTAAACATCTATCCAGCCGTTATTCGTCCTAAAAAGTTTATGCCGGGCTTGTATACATCCTACGATGAATCTCACCGATTCGTATTCGGTCTGACCATCGCTTATCTTCCCGCCGGACTGTTTGTCCAAAACTAATCGTTGCACATTTACGATCAATTATATATTTTATGTAAGTAATTACGTAATTGACAATATAAAAAAATGGACCTAACAAAATCTTTGGGAGAATTGGCTCTTGGAAGCCGCTTCAAACGTATCAGCGACCGACTGATGCAGGATGTAAATCTTATTTATAAAGAACAACATTTCGATTTTGAATCCCGTTGGTTCTTGATATTTTACGCATTGATTCAACAATCCCCGCAATCGATCACAGAATTAGCTGACACGCTCGGTTTTTCTCATCCAGCCATCATTCAATTGTCCAAAGAGATGGAAAAAGCAGGTTTGATCAAAAGCATTCAGGATAAGAAGGATAAACGCCGGCGATTACTTGCTTTGACGGAAAAAGGACATGATATGAGCTCCGATTTGCAAAAAACCTGGGAGGACATTGAAAAGGCAGCGAGGGAGGCCATACAGGAAACCCGGATTGATATACTTAATATGTTCGACAATATCGAAACGGTTCTTCAGCGAAAAAGCTTATTTCAGCGTGTAGAAGAAAAAATCAAAGAGCGAAAAATGGATGCAGTGAAAATAGTCCTGTATTCAGTCCAATATAAATCCGTATTCAAATCACTTAACTATGAATGGTTAAAAAAATATTTTAAAATTGAGGATTTAGACAAGAAGATTCTATCGCGTCCGGAATCGATTTTAAAATCAGGAGGGCAAATATTCATTGCATTACACGATGGAAAAGCTGTCGGCACTTGTGCAATGATCCTCCATCAACCGCGTGAATACGAATTGGCCAAAATGGCTGTGACGGAGAAAGTACAAGGATTACAGATTGGAAAAAAACTGGCGGTGACGGCTATTGAATGGGCTAAAAAACAAAAAGCGCGAGCAATCGTTCTGGAAACCAACCGTAAATTGATCGCCGCCTGCGCCTTGTATAAAAAATTGGGTTTTGTTGAAACACCTTTTACATCACCGTCGCCTTACCGGCGCACAACCATCGCAATGCGCCTTGCTCTTTAACTGCTCACCGGCATTTCGGCTTTCTGAACAAATCGTCGGACGATAGCTGTAACGGGTTCGATCGCATGGATGCCGTGAACGCTTTTACCGGCCTGATAATAATCTTTGGTAGAACGATTACCGTTGATTGAGGAATGTTTCAATTGCCGCATCGATCGTAACGCATACACCATGCGCATCAATTTTTTCAATTGACGGTGCTTTAGCATTCGGCGGGCGATCGGCCCTGCTTTCAATCCTATTTTTTCGACGTACTCTGTCCGAATAACCGACAACGGAACACCCGTCACGCGTTCAGTCAACACAATATCGTTTTCCCCTGCCTGAACCAAAGCACGTTTGTAATCACCATGAGCCGTACATTCTTCCGTCGCTATGAATCGTGTCGCCATCATTACGCCATCATATCCCATTTTAAGTGCAGCAACAAAATCATTCTCATCCCCGATTCCGCCACCGCATATCACCGGTAAACCCAGATCGCGAATGCTGTCGAGCAGTTGTTGCATGGACAATGTCCCGGCATGTCCGCCCGCGCGATCGTTGACCGCGATCAATCCATCAACCCCGGCCTCCACCGCTTTAAGCGCCCACTTGCGTTCAGTCACTTTATGATAGACGATTCCTCCGACGGCATGAGCTTTTTCGACAATCCATTTCGGATTACCCAGTGACGTATCAAAAAAACGAATCCCTTCTTCAATTCCAATATCAATCCACCGCTTAAGTCTGTCTTCATATACTTTCGATGATTTCTCCACTGTGGCATTCAGCCCAATCGGTTTTTTTGTCAGCCGCTTAATGAAACGAAGACCTTCACGGTACTCATGCCCGTGAACATACACCATGGAGAGCGGCTGAATGATTCCCAGACCACCGGCTTCAGACACAGCAGCTACCAATTCGGGATTACTGCATGGAAACATGGCGCCACAAATAATGGGATAATCAACGCCTGCGTGGCGCGTAAAACGTGTGATCATTTTTTTGGTCCTATCAATGTTTGCATTACGGCCGCTGCCACAATTTCTCCGTCTTTATTTTTGATGGCAACCTTTACTTCAATATCCTGTTTTGCATTGGATTCGATCACTGCAGAAGAACATTCACCAATCAAAGTACCCCGGGCTTTCTTCAGATATTCGATAGAAAAGTTTTTGACAATAAAGCGAGCATCCCTCGGCATCCCGGCCACAACAGCCAAATTCCCTGTAAATTCTGCCAAATTTGCCAGGGCAATTGCATGAATTGAATTCAGATGATTGCGAACTTTTCGGCGATCCCGTAATTGTACTCGCGCATAACCGGGCTTTAGCTCAATAACTTTTGCAGAAATACTCCCTGTGTATGGAATATATAAGCCGATCATCCTGCTAAAAATATGTTTACCTAATGGCAAACGATTGACGAATTGCCATTGTTTGACCAATGAATTTGTAGTAGATGGCATGCGACTCCTAAAACCATTTTGAACCTTTAACAAAGTCGCAAAACGTTACATGGAAAGCAATGGTTTAAATCAATGCTATTGTAACATAAGTTATGTCATTGACACTTTTAAAAAAAATTTCTATTATCGTTTTGCCTATTGTTTCCTTTTCTCATTGACACTACCCGTCCTGGAAAGACAAAATTATGCTGTTTTTTGAAAAAGTATGGCCCTTCTTAGGGATCGTTTTCTTGATATCGGCTTGCGATGCTTTTACCGGCCCACCGGGGAAAAAATATTTTGATAAGACATTGGGATTTGACGGTGAAGATTTTGCTCAAGCTATTGTCCAATCCAAAGATGGACAATTTTTCTTAGCAGGATATACCAACAGCATCAGACACAATTATGATTTTTATCTCCTGAAAATTGATCAAGAATTTAATTTAATCTGGTCAAAAACTATTGGCAGTTCATTTTTGGATCGATGTGAAGAACTGGTAGCTACTGATGATAACGGCATGGCCGCCGTTGGAACTGTTTTTTTAAAAGGCGACAATAGTGATGCCTTGGTGGTTCGGTTAGATAAAAATGGTCAGTTACTGTGGTCCAAAAATTTCGGCGATAACGGAAAAGATGAAGGTCGATCTATAGTTCGCGTTGCCAACGGATTTGTCATCGCTTATACCGTATCAGTTCCACCTTCGTATAATACGGATATTTTTATTACGCACCTCGATCAAACGGGTAATACGGTGTGGACCAAACCGCTAAGCAGTGCATTGCGAGAAAAAGTGCGGAAAATTTTAGTCACACCCGATGGAGGCTTTTTAGTGGCTGGGTATCGAGTCGATACCAATAATAACTGGAACGTCCTATTGATTAAATTAAATGCTTCCGGCGATCCGATATGGGAGATGACATATGATAATAGAAATCAAGATGAACCTTATTCTGTGATTCAGTCGCAAGATGGAGGCTTTGTTGTTACATCTCGTTCATACATACCGGATCCTGGCGGAGACACGGGCATTTGGGTTTTTAAAATAAACTCCAGTGGCAATATGGTGTGGTCAAATCTTCTAGGCTCAAGTTATATTGATCAGGGCTTCGGCATCGCAGAAGTCACTGACGGTTTTATCATTGTGGGATCAATGTTGGTTCATGGCCTGAATGCGCAACTGTATGTAGCGAAAATTGGAATTGATGGCAACTTGTTATGGGAAAAACTATATGGTAAACAGGGAGATGATGTGGCTACCGGTTGCTTGGCTCTAGACGACGGAAGCATCATTGTTACTGGATACACTCAAGCGCGCGGCAATTCCGACATTTATATGATGAAATTAGACGCCGAAGGTAATTTGGAATAAGGGAACTACTATGCGATATGTCCGGTTGATTTTGTTAACACTCCTCGCGACTCAATTATCGTTAACAGCTCAAGAAAAGATATATTCGATTGAAGGAATAGTGAAGGATAAATTTACGGGTAATGGATTATCCTACGTCAGTGTTCAAATTCCCGAAATTCAAAAAGGCGACATCTCCGATACAACCGGCTATTACAAAATTGAACATATTAAAACCGGGACCTATACGTTAGTATTTACTTTGATCGGATATAAAGAATTTTCACGTAAAATATATATCGGACGTAATGTTACTTACAATGTCAGTCTCGAAGAGCAGTCCCTGCTTTTTGAGCCAATCGAAATTACGCCCGGAGTTATTGAATTGTCATCTGATGGTGGAACAGCATCGAGCGTGACGTCGGAAGAAATCACGACAACGGCTACACTTTTTTCAAAAGACGTCTATCGAAGTCTTCAGGTGCTGCCTGGAGTATCAAATAGCGAGTGGAGTTCCAAACCTTACATCAAAGGTGGCAACCCCGATGAAACATCAATTTTGATCGATAATTTCGAAATCTATGAACCTTTTCATCTTGAAGAAATCGATGGCCCCTTCAGTATTATTAGTTCCGACCTCGTCAAAGATATGAAACTTATCACAGGAGGGTTTTCAGCCAAATACAGCGATAAAATGTCAGGTATTCTTAAAGCAAAAACGATCGACCGCGTCGATAACGATTATCTCAAAGGCTCTATTGATTTCATGAATGCCTCGGTGGGACTGAACCAACAAATTAGCAATCGGGTCAATAATTTTTTTAGTGGTCGTCGAACTTATACGTACTTCATCGAAAAAGCAACTGAAACCAATTTTCCGTCAACTGTATATGACATCTGGAATAAGCTCGATTACAAAGTTGATAAAAGAAATACTTTATCATTCAATACCATATTTCTGAGCGATCGAATCGCCTATGATCAAGACAGTTCATTTATCAGTCGTGAGTTTTTTGATAGTTACAAAAAGAATCTATACGGATGGATTAACTGGCAGAATGTATCCAGTGAAAATAGGTTTTTCGTAACAACACTGGGTTTTCAGCAATTATCAAAAAAATCTGATTTTTCATTCGACGGCAGCTTCTCGAACAATAATATTGATAAGCGTTCTACTCAAATCATTACTCTTAAACAGGATCATTACTGGAAGTTGCGGGACCGTCATGCCATCGAAGCAGGGTTTGAAGTTAATAAATTTTTTACTAATTATTATTACCAAGAATTTCGCATAAATCCCACAGAAACTTCAGACATTGCAGTGTCAACGGACGTAATATTTGTTGATACGGATTTTGACGGTCATACCCTCGCTGCGTATCTTCAAGATACTTGGACAATCACCGATAAATTAAATATATTGGGCGGGTGGCGAGTCTCCCAACAAAGTTATAGCGACTATGTCCAATTAGCTCCAAGAATAGCTTTCAGTTACGCTTTTGCGGATAACTTAAATGCAAAGCTGGCCTACGGGTGGTATTATCAACCCGATAGTTTCTACAAAATGCGGACTTACCAGAATCAATCTAAACTCGATGGTAAGCCCGAAAAAAGCGTTCATTATGTAGGAAGTTTGGCTTATGCTTACAATGAAAAAACTGACATGACGCTGGATCTTTATTATAAAGATTATCAACACCTTTCAGATGACTATCGCTTCGATTTTTTCAACCGTATCGAAGGGATTGGTATCATTGATAAGCCTTATTATACAAAAAAAGGCTACTCTGCTGGAACAGATTTTTTTGTTCGCATCCGGTACGGACGGTCCAATCTCTTCAGCTTGAGTTATTCTTTAGCTTTTAGCCGCATTACCAATTATTTGAATCAGACAACGGCCCGTGATATCGACCGTACCCATGTCCTGACACTGAACAACGTTATCAATTTTAGCCGTCAATTTACGCTGAGCACTTTGTTACGATACCATACAGGTGACCCTTATACACCCAGCCTTGTACGCATTATCGGCGATAGTGCTGTTGAAAACAGTAAAATATTCTACTTAACCGACACCAAAAACAGCAAACGGCTCCCGATATTTTACAGCCTCGATATTAAGCTCGAAAAAAAATGGTATGTTGACCAAATGAGCTTTATTACATACGCAAACATCATCAATGCCCTGAATCATAAAAATATCCGTCAATACGGATGGAAACGTCATATTGAAAATGAGCGATTAACCGGCTTTTCAATCGACGAACAAGTTTATTTTCCGCGTTTTTTTTCGATCGGATTAGCCCTAGAACTTGATATTCCACTATCCCCAAAATAATTCGCAAAATTTATTTGTTTTGTATTGCAAGTTCACTAACTTTTATAAGACTTTCACTTATTGGGAAGGAGGTCATCTGGATTATTCTAATGGCGATGGTTGCACATCTACACAAACAAAATTGAATACCTTAGGCCTGAAATGGTCGTTTTAACAATCGACAATGGAACCGACGAAGCCATTGTTCTTAATGTTGGCAATAGCAATGCCAATTATCACCGGGACAAATTAATCGATGGCCAATGGGTCGAATTGATAATGCTGGAATGCGATGGGTTCTCAAAATATTTTTGCATAATCGTCCTCTTGTTAACACGATCCGAGTAGGTAAGCCAGCAACAGGCCCATTGTTATTTTTAAAAAAATTGATTGAGCAATTCGCTACTCGTAAATCATCAACTCAAATTTTCTCTGAAATTTACTTGAATGTGGGACCTCGAATGACTGAGGTAAGCCGGTTGGAAGCGGTATGTATATTACCCTCATAGAAGCACCGGGCATCGGCAACACAACCGTTAAATTTGCAGTAATTCAGTAATGGAATAAACTACGAAATGTTGATTTCAATTTAGTTGCTACACCTGCAGCACTCCAAACGTCGGAGGCGGAATATTCGGATTATTTTTAGCCGCATCAAGGCATCGAATAATTACTTTCCTTGTTTCGACCGGATGAATGATCGCATCGACCCACAGCCGTGCCGCGGCGTATCGCGGATTTCCCTGCTTTTCATAATTAGACCGTATCTCTTCGTACAATTTTTTCTTTTCTTCATCACTCACCTGTTTCCCCGCAAGCCTGATTTCAGTGATCGTTGAAGCCGCTTGATTGCCGCCCATGACGGAAATATTGGCCGTAGGCCAGGCAAAAATAAACCGCGGATCGTACGCTTTACCGCACATCGCATAATTACCCGCGCCATAACTACCGCCGATGACTATTGAAATCTTAGGCACAATGGAATTGGCCACCGCATTTACCAGTTTCGCACCGTCTTTGGCAATGCCGGCATGCTCGGCATCTCTTCCCACCATAAATCCGTTAACGTCGTGCAAAAATAAAAGCGGGATACCGTCCTGGTTACAATTCATCACAAACCGTGCAGCCTTATCTGCAGCTTCATTATACATGACTCCCCCCATTTGCATCTCACCCTTAGCCGTCCGCTGAACGATTTTTTGATTGGCAACGATACCAATAGCATAACCTCCTATTCGCGCGGTACCCGCAACGATTGTCTTTCCGTAGGTCGCTTTGTATTCGTCAAATTCCGAGCGGTCAATAATACGCGCAATAATTTCCCGCGTGTCGTATTGGCCTAAACCTTCAGGCAAAAGGCCCATCAATTCTTCGATGGCATGGAAAGGCTCAGCCGATTCAATGATATTAAAAGGAGCAAAAGGACGATGCTGAATTTTACCTAGAATGTCACGAATTCTTTGTAAAGCGGCATCATCATTCGGCTCGTGATAATCAGCCGTACCACTGATGGCATTATGAGTCGTCGCACCGCCGAGTGTTTCCGCATCGATCACTTGACCGATGGCCGCTTTCACTAAAGCCGGTCCTGCAAGAAATAAACTTGAGCCTTCAACCATGATAAATTTATCGCACATGACCGGCAGATAAGCGCCGCCGGCTACACACGGTCCCATCACTGCAGCGACCTGTGTGATACCCATCGCACTCATGCGCGCATTATTATAAAAAATCCTGCCGAAGTGATTTTCATCGGGAAGAACCTGATCCTGTAAAGGAAGAAAAACGCCAGCCGAATCGACCAGATAAATGATCGGCAGATTATTTTTCATCGCAATTT